>JAAYOA010000138.1 GCA_012520525.1 Clostridiaceae bacterium
ATTCCTTAGATCTTTTACGACACAACTTAGGTCATATTTTTGTCTTGACGGAGCAGTTGGAACAGAGTAGTACCGACGATTTGCGCACGACAAAAGTATTTAAATATACCAGCATCACGGCGATCTACAACCAGATCGTTGCGGTTGCGGGTCTTGCTCGACAAGGCATCAAGGAAGTTCAAGAAACCGAAGTGATACTCGTTTACTCAGCCTCCGGCGGTGTGGGAAAAACTACTTTGGCATTGGGCATAAGTGCCTGCCTGGCTCAGAGCTATAAGCGAGTACTTTATATCAACGCAGAGCGCATGAACACTTTTCAACATTGGCTGGAAAATGACGGCGCTTTGCCCACTTCAATTTTTACGGAATTTGGTCACAGACGCCCAACTTTTGAACTGTTGAAACCCGTTGTTCGTCATGAACATTTTGATTATATACCACCTTTTGGTGCCGCCCTTTCATCCCTGAATATAGATCTGAGTATATTTGAATCATTGATTAAGACGGCTAAATCGACACGGGACTACGATTATATAGTTGTAGATACAGATGGGATTTATGATGCCTCTAAAGCAGCCCTTTTGACCCAAGCAGACAAGGTGCTAATGGTATTGAATCAATCCTATGCCAGTGTGTATGCCATGAATCAATTATTGAAAAATGTCAATTGTGCTAATAATGAAAAATATATTTTCGTCTGTAACAACTATGAGTCTGACCGCCCTAACGCCCTTGTGGATACAAAAGAAAAGCCTAGCTTTATTGTCAGTGAGTACGTTGATCATATGCCAGCCTTTGACCATCTCAATTTAGCTGCCTTGGGTACTCAGGCAGATCTACAGAAATTAGCATTTTTACTGCTTTAAATATTATATTCAGACAGCATGAATGGGGGAGATAAGGCATGGAAAATACCGCGACTGTCATATTTAAAATACACCGAAGAGACATAATTGTAGATTTGGAGATTCCTTTAGATTTAACTGCCAATGACTTAATTTTAGCACTCAATGCAGCCTACGATTTACAAATAGACACGACAGACATTAATCACTGCTACTTAAAAGCAGAGCACCCGATTGCTTTGCTGAGGGGGAGTAAAACTTTGGCAGAATATGGCATCCGCAACGGCACGATCATCAGTCACACAGAATAATGAGGCGTTTTAAATGAACAACCGTTATAAGATTACGATTTCTAACAAACAGTTTTATAAAGAAATTGAACTGAGCAGCCGCGCCCACGGTTTGCGAGTGGGCACGGGCGTGAACTGTGATGTGCGGCTGCGCAAAGAAATGTTTTTTGAACCGATTGAATTGACTTTTCTTAAAGATCAGTCGGGCTGGTCCATCATCTGTGGCGATAATCTCTATCTAACTGTTGGAGATGTGCGCAAATTGATGACAAGAAAGCTGGCCCACGGTGATACATTTAAAGTCGAATATCAACGTTCCAATCAAGAAGTGTTTACCGTCAGCTTTTACATAGATTTCGACACCGGAGGAAAGAAGTACGAGCGGCGGATCAGTATTGGCGGAATGACTAAACTGGCTATCGGTGATGGACCGAATCATCACATTCAACTACGCAGCCCTTATATTCATAGGGATAGCATAGAATTAATTCATCAAGGCAACGGCGCCTATCGGCTGCAGATCAATCACACTACTTATGGTGTTTATCTAAATGGACGCAAGGTAGACACTGGCGCTCTGATCAAATCAATGGATTTTCTTTCGCTGTCTGATTTTTTCTTTTATTTTAAAGACAATTATCTGTGGACACAAAGGCGCGACCAGTTGACGGTAAACGGGCTGGCAGTTACAGACTTTCCCGAACTTAATGACTACCCTATGTTTGTGCGCAGTACTCGTCTTAAAACGGTACTCGAAGACGAGTCCATAGAGATCTTGGATCCTCCAGAAAAACCTCAAAAACAACGCAATAATTTGATCGTCAGATTATTGCCCGCCCTTGGCATGATCGCTGCTTCTGTCATCATGGCTTCAATTGGCGGTCGCATGATTATGTTTAGTGCCATTATGGGCGGCATAGCCATAATAACCGCAGTCATTGGTGTCATTCAAAACAATAGAGATTATAAGCGTAAAGTTAATGAACGGCTAACCAATTATAACGATTATATTGCTCGCAAGAAGGAGGAGATTGAAGCGGCGCGGGAAGCCGAGCGCCTCGCCTTGGAAGACATTTATATCGATCAAGAAGTGGAAAGAAAACTTTTTGCCGAATTTTCTGGCGCTCTATTTGATCGCGTGCCCGATGATGAAGATTTTTTGTGTATACGTTTAGGCAGCGGCAGCATTCCGGCACACCGCGAGGTTACACATAAAAAAGTTGAGCGAATCGAACCAGACGATGAACTTCAAATGCAGCCAACTCAATTGTCAGAGATCTACAAGGATGTGCACAATGCACCGGTCATTTGTAATTTAAAGGAGATCAATGCGCTGGGTATAATTGGTGCTGAACAGGAACGATTTTCCATGTTGAAAAATATAGTTGTTGACATCTGTGCCCGTCAATATCACAAAGATGTTCATTTGTTTTTTATAGCGACAGAAAAAAATAAAGAAAAAGTATATTGGCTTAGGCATTTGCCTCAAGTTAATAACAACAAGGTGGGCATCCGAAATATTGTCTGTAACAACGAGAGCAAAAATCTAATTTTTGAATATATTTACAAAGAACTTACATTCCGCGAACAGAGTGGTTATGAAGGGGAACATCTCGTTTTATTCTTTTACGATGAATATGATTTCAAAACCCATCCAATTTCTAAGTTTGTGGACAACGCGAAAGAACTTAATGTGACCTTCGTGTTTTTTACCAACCATGCCTTTGACACACCCGTAGGATGTAACTATCTCGTACAAATAAAAGATAGTCAACATGCCGATCTTATCAACTGTGCAGATAAAGGGGAAGTCGTATCCTTTGTATTCCCAGATATCAGCAACAAAAGTGTAAGGGACATTATCCAATTGATGGCGCCGGTCTATACGTCGGAGTTATCTCTGGAGGGCTCTCTGACAAAGAATATAACCCTCTTTGAGTTGCTGCATATCCTTGCACCTGATGATTTGCGTCTGCAAGAGCGCTGGTCTGATTCCCAGGTCGACAAGTCAATGTCTGCGCCTATTGGAGTATCAAAGAGCGGTGTGGTTCGTTTAGATTTGCACGACAAAGCCGATGGACCTCACGGTCTTGTAGCGGGTACAACAGGTTCCGGTAAATCAGAGATCTTACAGACTTACGTTCTCTCTATGGCCGCTCTGTACCACCCCCATGAAGTCGCGTTTATGATTATCGACTTTAAAGGCGGTGGCATGGCCAATCAATTTGCAGACTTGCCCCATTTGCTTGGTGCCATAACTAATATAGATGGCAAAGCCATTAATCGATCCCTTAAGTCCATTAAAGCTGAGTTGCAAAAGCGTCAGCGTCTCTTTGCCGAACAGGAAGTCAATCACATCGATCGCTATATTAAACTCTATCGAGCCGGCGAAGCAAAGACAGCTTTACCTCACCTTATTATTATTGTCGATGAGTTTGCGGAATTAAAGGCGGAGCAGCCTGATTTTATGAAAGAATTAATCAGCGCTGCCCGTATAGGTCGCAGTCTCGGTGTTCATCTAATCCTTGCTACCCAAAAACCTTCCGGTCAAGTTAACGAACAAATTTGGTCCAACTCCCGCTTTAAACTATGTCTTAAAGTACAGAGTCAGGAGGATAGTAACGAAGTTCTGAAGTCTCCGTTGGCAGCAGAGATTAAAGAACCTGGACGGGCCTATCTGCAAGTGGGCAATAACGAGCGCTTCGAACTGTTTCAGTCTGCCTATAGCGGTGCTTCAGAAGTGATTGATGACAATAATGTAAAAACTTTTACTATTTCAGAATGGTCTGATGATGGGCGCAAAAGACCTGTCTTTGAACAGCGTAAACAACAATCTGACGACAGCGGACGCACTCAATTAGAAGCAATGGTAGACTTTATTAATCGAACATGCGTACAGGCGGGTATCGCTCAACTGTCAAATATATGTTTGCCAGAATTGCCAGAGCATATACCCTATCCTAAAGAGTCATTGAATCAAGGTCATCTGCTACAGACATCATTGGGCATCTACGACGATCCTGATAAGCAAGAACAAGGGGCTTATGAAGTTGAGCTGGGCGTTGATAATTTGATGATCATTGGTTCAGCTCAATCGGGCAAAACCAACTTACTGCAAGTGATTGTACGCAGTTTGGCTACCCGCTATTCGCCTAATGAAGTCAACCTATATATCATTGATTTTGCTTCTATGGTGCTGAAGTCCTTTGAGAAGCTGAATCATATCGGAGGGGTTGTTTGCTCCAACGAAGATGAAAAACTGAAAAATTTATTTAAACTGCTGTTTAATGAAATTGAGCGACGCAGAGAACGTATGGTTGAAGTGGGAGTGAGTTCCTTTGCGGCCTATAAAGAAGCCGGTTTTACCGACTTGCCCCACATCGTATTGATGGTTGACAACTTGACGATGTTAAAGGAACTCTATTTTCAGGATGACGACGACCTGTTAGAGATTTGTCGCGAAGGTCTGGCAGTCGGTATCACTGTCATCATAGCTAATGCACAGCTGGCTGGCGTTAGTTATCGATATTTAGCAAATTTTTCCACGCGAATTGCTTTATTTTGCAACGACCGCAATGAATATATGTCCCTCTTTGATCACTGCAGAGAAGAAATTGATGACATTCCCGGTCGCAGTATCGTCGAAGTCGAAAACAAGCATTTGGAATGTCAGACATATTTGGCCTTTGAAGGAGAACGAGAAATTGATCGGGCTAAACATATTAAAGCATTTGTCGAATCTACTAATCAAAAGTATCAAGACATAGTCGCCAAGCCTATCCCCATCGTTCCGGAGTTACTGACAACGGCATATATTGAAGCTCAGAGTGACCATATTTCCTATTCGCCTTACGAAGTTGTAGCTGGCTATGACTTTGATACGGTCACGCCTAAAATGATCGATATGGCTCATATGGGTGTGTTTGGTATTAGCGGCCGCACAGGTTATGGTCAACACAACTTTATTTCATATCTTGTGGACGCTCTTGAGCGTCGGTACGATGGTCGTCTGCGCATATCTATTATCGATGACGTCAACAAACGGTGTGGTCATCTTAGACAACGTCAAAATGTCGTCAAATATAGCTTGTTGTCAGAGGATGCAGTCTCTGCTGTCATTAAGATGGAAGAAATGTTAAACGAACGCTATGACGAATTACTCGCTGGTAATGAAGATGTTCTAGATACTGCCGATTTACTATTGCTGATTATTGATAACGCTGATGCGGTGAAGGCTATAAGTGACAGCTTGACATCAAAAGAAGCCTTGGAAAATATTGTCAAGCGATATAAACATCTCAATGCAGCCATCGCCGTCATGAACATTGACAACGTACCTGTGCCCTATGGTTCACCCGATCTTCTGAAGCAAATAAAAGACCACCGCAAACTATTTTTCTTCGACGATCTTGCCAACCTAAAGATTTTTGACCTGCCCATAGCTCTTAGTCGCCGCTTCAAGAAAAAAATAGAAGTGGGCGAGTGTTATTATCTCAACGAACATGAATGCGACAAACTTAAAACACCTCTATATTCTGAACTGGAATAAGCTTCAAGTAGAAAAAGTTATTTAAGTTGGTTTTAACTTGACTATCGTTTTAATTTAAAGTCGGCTTGCGATACTAGAATTGATTAAAAAAGGTATATTCCGCAAAGGCGGTTATACATATAAAAGTACAATTCTATAAAAAATTAGGAGGCAATCACATGTCAGGTCAAATTAGAATGACTCCCGATACCATGCGGGAAAGAGCAAACCAATATCGCACTCAAGCAGACGCTGTCAACAATGTAATCAGCCAGATGGACAATCTGCTGAGCATGCTCCAAGGGGAGTGGGAAGGTGCCGCAAGCCAGTCCTACGCAGCCCGTTATCAGGAGTTAAAACCCGGTTTCATCAAAGCTGAAGAGTTGATCCAAGAGATCGCCGTCGCATTGGATTCTACTGCTAATATCGTTGAAGAAACTGACAACAGCATCGCTGCACAGTTCAGAGCGTAATAATTATACCAACCGTGCTGAAAAGTCAATAATAGTGTTTGCAAAACAGTCTCTTACTCGATTAGTAAGAGGCTGTTTGTCGTGGAATGATTTAAGTAAAATATTGGGCTTAAAATTCATTCATGTTGTGATGGCTCTTCATGTTTAAATAGGGTCTAAAGATAAAACCAAACGATGATTTTAATTTGAAAAAATTAACTTGTTTGATAGGGGATTTTAGTTATTTTGCTGCAAAAAAAATAAAAAAATGTCTTTTATTTGTCTAAATGATAAAAAAGAGTCGGTATTCCAATTTAAGCTCAAATTTTGTTTGACACGCAAAACACATTAGGCTATACTTCTAAATGCGCTCCAGATGAGACTGAGCGAGGAAAAATTTGGGAGTTTAGCTCAGCTGGGAGAGCATCTGCCTTACAAGCAGAGGGTCACAGCTTCAAGTCCTGTAACTCCCACCAGATACGGCGCAGTAGTTCAGCTGGTTAGAATGCCAGCCTGTCACGCTGGAGGTCGAGGGTTCGAGTCCCTTCTGCGTCGCCAAAGAAACC
>JAAYOA010000139.1 GCA_012520525.1 Clostridiaceae bacterium
ATTAGCTGTGTCACCGTTGTCTCCGCCACAACCAACGAGCATTGATGCGACGAGAGCTCCTACTGCTAGGATCGAAAGTAGTCTTTTCATGTTTGTCCTCTTTTCTTTTTCATTTTCTCTTTAATGAGAGAGGTTTATATCTATGTCACTACCTGAAGGGCAGTGTACATAACAACTGTAGTGGCTTTTGTGGGAGCATATATAATTACGACTGTAGTGGCAGGTAATTATATATACTTTAAATATCCTAACTCAAACTCTCCTAACTTAAATATATAAAAAGCTTTCTTGTTATTATCGATTTTAACCTGTAGTGTCAGGATTAATTTGTCTTATGCACTCTATTATATAGTATTTTGGAAAATAATCATGCACTTGCACAAAAATTCCTGCGTTTTACTTGGTAATTATAAGGCGCAATACTTAAAAATTCAATATGTCGTTAACACATTATTCAATCTTATGTCGCTATCGCACAAATGAACACTAAACTTTTTATGCAATTAGATAATAGACATTTTTATTTAAATTGTGCTAACAATAAATACTTAATTTTGTTCACCTAGCATAATATAATATGATTTTTGTCCCATATCCGTCAAATTAAATACACTAAAAATATTACATTGGAAAAAAATTGTACACTTCAGCACAACTCAAGAAAAATAATCGACATCAAGCGATCTTATAAATCCGTATTTGAAGACTTGTCTAATTGATTTTGCTGTGGTATGATTCAGAAGTTATTCTCGCTGAAGTAGGAGGTGTAATTATGGCAAAATGTGATATTTGCGATAAAGGTGTATCTTTCGGACGGAAAATCAGCATCACACGTTCACAAGTTTCACGCCGTGCGCTGTCGAAACAAAAACCAAATGTGCGTCGCGTCCGTGTTATAGATAACGGCACGCCCAAGACCATGCATGTCTGTAGTAGATGCCTCCGCTCTGGAGCGGTCGAAAGAGCTTAATCTGAACAGATTGATAATACCTGAAAAAGCTGCCTAGGCAGCTTTTTTAAATTTATTATTATTAAATTTTCACGTAGATACTTTTATAATATTTGAACAGGAAATACATCTTTTGATTTTGATTGCCCCACTCCCTCATCCGTCAGAAAGGACTCGATCAGTGATATGAAAGCCGCACTGTCTGAAAAAGACAGCTCAAACAATTAAGTCAAACTATTCAGCGGTAGGGAAGTAGCGGGCAACACGCACGGCAGCCCAATCTCTCTCAGGCCACTTGGCATCGACTTCAACAATACTAAATGTGTGGATCGACTCCGTCAGCAATTTGCCGTCACCAAGCCAAACTCCAATTAAACGGCGAGAGGGGTCTGTTTCCACCACTCCGTCTGCCCCCCGATTGACTAACCGCTCATAGAACACCACGTCTCCTGGAGTCAGTTTGTCGAATAAAATACATCCGGTATCAATTGCATCTGATACTGTATCGCCGCTCTCCCAAAATGCCTCTTCCTCTACCGGTAATTCCAAGCCATTGATGTAGGCCGTCAAATACATGACACCATACATATCTATACCTTCATTTGTGCGCCCGGCATCAAGCCATTTTGCCTGTCGATAGGCGCGGACAGAGTTGGCAAATTGATTCGCATTAGTTAAAGGCGGGACTGCTCCGCTGGGCAAGGCGATGACCCCGTCCGACGAAATCCATCCTTCTCGACCATCTGTCAACTGGACTTTATAAATATCCGGTCCGCGATATGTTACATAAAGCAATGTTCCCCGCTTCACTTCAATCAACAAATTGCCATTGATCGCGTGGGTCATAACCCTTTTATTGACGTCAGTGACGATGACCTTCATTTTATATAGATTTGCTTCGACGGATTGGCGATCTTTTGTGAGTGAACTAACCGGCAAATAGCCCGTCAATCCATTTAACAATTCAACGTTGACAAATTCACTTTCCTCTGACGGCTCGTCCAACAATAGGACGGGGCTATTGAAGAGCACCTGGGTGATACGCTCTGAACCAATGTCTGGTTCTTCATAAAGGGTGACAAATGATTCATTGACCACTTGAACCTGATCATCATAAAGAGCATCAAAAGAAGAATCATTTGTTTCGGCTATTTGTTGACGGTGACCCGCAGAGCGATCCACCACTTCAGGTATAATCAAAAAAATTAATAATAAAAGAATAAATAAAACAACAATCGGCCAAAACCAAACTGGCAGCGTAGAAATTTTGCGTTCTCTGGGAATGCGTTTGGTCTGATAATACCATGCCTGGCGATTTCTTTTTTTATTGCGTTCACGTTTAACAAATGATTTTTCACTGATGCGACTGTCAGTTGAATCATAAGGCGTGGCCCGCGATCCCATTTTATAATCTGGTCTCCGGTGCGTCCAAAGCCGTTCATATTTCTTTTTTTTCATAAATCCTCAACGCCCCCATTAAATACGCGGCTGAGCCGTTCACGATTCATTTATTATGTACGCACAGTATGGTGCAATAGGCTATGGCATAATCGCCCTCATGAGCAAGGGAAAGAGCTATGCTCGTACCATCTATTTCGTTAAAAACCGCCTTAGCTTTTCCCTTTAATTCAGCCATTGGTCGTCCCAACGAATCTTTCACCACAGAGACGTCGTGCAAAGCAATACCGTGCTCTCCTAGTAACCCTCTTCCGAGAGCCTTTGCCACCGCCTCTTTTGCTGCAAAGCGGGCTGCCAACGATGGCCACCGCCACGAACCAGATTGAGTTAAGCAGTCTGTCAACTCAACAGCGGTAAAAACACGACGAACAAACTTATTGCCACGGCGCTCAACCGCCTGCTTGATCCGATCGATACGTATGAAATCGACGCCACAATAGATCTCACTCATCCCGAATCCCCTCGCCGCAGGCGTATATCCCTTCCAGAAAAAGGAATCACTTTAAAGTGTCCATAGAGCCGAGAAACCAATCGCTCATCATACATCTCGGTCAATTGATGGGGAGATAAATTACTGGAAATAAGGGTCGTTGTCGGTCCGCATGTGCGTAAATTTAAAATTTGCAACATTTCACTGAGACGAATCCCCGCCGGTACCTCTTCAGTTCCTAGGTCGTCTATAATTAACAACGGTATCGTCTGCAAAATGTGATAAAATTGCTCGGCTTCATCCTTTTCTTCTGGATCTGGCATAAATGCCGCCTCTATTTTGCGTTGAATATTTAGTTTGTGAAAAAGCTCGATCGCTGAAATGTAGAGCACTCGCACATCTTGTTCCGTCAAAGCATTAGCTATACAACCCGCAAGAAAAGTCTTCCCAGTTCCTGGCGGACCAATAAACAACAGATCTTCGCTGCTGCCTGGAACAAAATTTGCTGCATACTTAACCATGACATCACGCAATCTACTCATATACTTTCTAACAGAATCACCAGTGGATGCGGTCTCGTCGCTGAATACTTCCAGGTCATAGTTTTCGAAGGTCATACCCTTCAGAAGATCTAAATTGAGATATTGGCGCAGCAGGGGTGTATAGGCCCGTTTTAAACAGTGACACGGTTTCCCATCTATATAACCCGTGTCCTGGCAATCCTTGCAGTTCCATACTGGGTCCTGGTAATCCTCCGGTATATTATGTTGTTCTAGAAAATTTTGTCGCGCTTCCTCAGCTTGGCGCAGTTCACCTTGTTTTTTTGAATATAGATCGCTCGGACTTTCCTCGCGACCATCTTCACCGAGGGCAGCTATAACCAACTCAGCACCGGCGCTAGAGACGCTGTTCTCAAGTTTTACCAACTCTGGATATTCTGCCAAAATTTTTGACTTGCGTGCTTCTCCCAAACGAGTAGCTTGATTTCGTCGCTTGGCATAATCATTTCTCAATTTTTTTTGTAATATATTTTGATTGATCATTTGTCATCACCACGTTGGTTCTCTTCAGGGAATGTTTCTACCTCTGTTTGCGGAACCAACTCATCTATATCCGCAACCAAACTATCGAAAAATGTTTCAGAATACTGGCGTTGATCAAAATTACCTACGTTATCACTTCTGCCACCCCTCGATCGACCGCGTCGATCCGTTTGTCGCCTTTGACGATTACGTTCTTCTTTACGTTTTATTTCATAAGCTTCGACGGCGTCCCGATCCTTCAGCCCTTTTTCATACCAATTTTTTAAGATACTATCGATATATTTTAAATTAGGTTGCTGGATGGCCGTCGTTTTGCTCATGGCAAGTTCAATCACTGTCATATCATAGCCGAATTCATTAAGCCAGCGATCCACAATGCTTTCGTCAAAAGCAGTCATCTGGCGGCGCAACATTTTTCCAATCTGATAAGTAATCGTTCTAGTCTTATACCACTTTTCCGACTCTCTTGCCAAGTCTGTATAGGTAACAATACCTTTTCGATGCCAATCTAAAGCCATTTCTTTAATATAATTTCGATTCAATGCATTGCGACGGTGTGCTTCGCTAAAAAGTGAATAGACGACAGGCAGTTCAAAATGATATTCATTGAGCATATTGTCTATGTCGTTATACCAGGTCGGAGACATCATCCCATTAAAATAACGATCTGAAATATTCTTAACCAGCAGTTCACGTTGCTTTGCCAAAGCATTATTAGAATCATTACTGTCATTTACACGATGAGCCGGCTCGGGACTTGTCCTGCGGCGATACAATTTTGCCAATTCAATTTCCCGCGGATCTCTCAATCGGTATACGCCCAGTGGATCTATAAATACCAATTCCTTATCCTGTAACTGGCGTTTTGCTTGATCCAACTGTTCCTGCGAACAATGGCAGCGATGTCTAAGCACCTCTTCTGTAAGGCGATCACCTTGTTCTGAAGCGCGCAACAATACGAGATATAATTTAACTGCATATCCCGAGAGCTGGGGAAGATAAACATCAATAAAAATTGCCGGCAAAGAGCATAGTGCAAAGAGCGGCAATTCATGTCGCTCTGCTTTCATATCGGGCATGTACTTCTTATCATCTTTCATAGAGTTTGATTATAACATCTCATTAGGATGCTCTCAAAAGTAGTAGACAGATATAACTGCCAATACATTATAACTACATGGATCGTTTGATTAAAGATAAAGGGTATTCTCTAAGTGTAAAAACCCCTGCTTAATCTACTAAATAAACGAATTCTGCACAAACATGAATATGAAAAGACCGGAGTTGCCGTCGTGGCAACCCCGGTCTTTTAACGCCATCGCATTGATAGCGTAATGAATTGATTAGCACTCGCCAGCTAAGCGTTTGTAGCTGTTGTAACGATACTTGGCATCTTCTACGGACTTGGCAAAGATCTCGTCGACCTTCTCTTGGTCGTAGCGCTTCATCAATGATGAGTAGCGAACTTCTTTCTTCAGGAAGTTGATATATTCATCATAATTGGGTTCTTTAGAATCCAGCGTGAACGGATTCTTGCCTTCAGCCTCTAGACGAGGATCGAAGCGGTACAGATGCCAGTAACCACATTTGACGGCGTCGCGCTCGCGTTCTTGACCGAAGCGTAGACCACCGCGGATACCGTGGTTAATACAAGGTGCATAGGCGATGACCAGTGACGGACCTTCATAGGATTCAGCTTCAAGGAGAGCTTTTAAAGTCTGGTTCTGGTTGGCACCCATTGAGATCTGAGCGACATAGACGTAACCATAAGACATTGCCATCATGCCCAAATCCTTCTTGCGCAGTTTCTTACCACCAGCAGCGAACTCTGCAATTGCACCTGTAGGAGTAGCCTTAGAAGCCTGACCACCTGTATTAGAGTATACTTCAGTGTCAAAGACGAGGACGTTGACATTCTCACCGGTAGCGAGGACGTGATCCAAGCCGCCATAGCCGATATCATAAGCCCATCCGTCACCACCGAGAATCCAAGTGGAACGCTTGTTTAGATATTCTTTGTTATCGATAATTGTGTCGACTAGCTTCTTGACGTCAGCGTCAGACGTATCAATCTTCTTGACAGCTTCAACCAAGTTTTCACTGACCTCGACGGTCTTCTCATTGACATCTCTGTCAGCCAGATAAGCGTCGATGGCTGCTTTAGCTTCGCCGTCGGCACTCTCTGCCAGAGCTTCAACTTTAGTGACCAGACGCTCGTGTAGCTTCTTAGCAGCCAGGTGCATACCTAAACCATGCTCAGCGTTGTCTTCGAACAGGGAGTTAGCCCAAGCCGGACCTCTGCCGTCTTCATCAACGGTGTAGGGGTTAGACGGAGCAGAACCGCCCCAGATGGATGAACAACCGGTCGCATTAGAAATCTGCATACGATTACCAAACAACTGGGTGACCAGTTTAGCGTAAGGTGTCTCACCACAGCCTGCACAAGCTCCGGAGAACTCGAGGTAAGGGAATTCAAACTGACTGCCCTTAACCATGGTCTTCTTCATCGGATTCTCTTTACGCGGCAGGTTGATCATGTAATTCCAATTGTCGACTTCGTTGACATTCTCTTCGAAAGGCTTCAGGACGAGCGCCTTTTCTTTTGCCGGGCAGGTCTGTACACAAGATGCACAACCGGTACAGTCTAACGGAGACAATTGAATACGGAATTTATAGTTGTCGTAGGGCTTCATGCCGTCCAGCACAGTTGCAGTTTCCGGAGCATTATTAGCTTCTTCTTCCGTCAATAAGAAGGGACGGATAACGGCGTGAGGGCATACATAAGCACATTGGTTACATTGGATGCAGTTCTCAGCGATCCAGATCGGGACAACTGGAGAAATACCGCGTTTCTCGTACTGGGTTGTACCCATCGGGAAGTGACCATCTTCGCGACCTTTGAACGCACTGACTGGTAGTTTGTCACCATCCTGAGCGTTCATCACATCGGTGATCTCAGCAATAAATTCAGGCACTTCGCGTACTGCTTCATTGTCGTCTTTAGCATCTTTCCAGGATGCCGGGATGTCGATCTTGACTACATTGTCAACACCTGCGTCAACAGCACCATAGTTCATATTGACGATGTCATCACCCTTATGACCGTAGGACTTAACAATCGCACTCTTCATGTGATTAACGGCATCATCAATAGGGATGATATTTGTCAGTTTAAAGAAGGCGGACTGCATAACGGTGTTGGTACGGTTACCAAGACCCAATTCGCCGGCAATGCTGACAGCATCGATAATATAGAAGTTAATGTCATTTTCTGCCATGAAACGTTTCATGGAAGCAGGCAAGTGATCCTCTAGCTCTTCAGGTTTCCACAGGGTGTTCAGTAAGAACGTGCCACCGGGTTTTAGAGCACTGAGCATATCATATTTATTGACATAAGCCTGATTAGAGCAAGAAACGAAGTCTGCTTTATTAATCAGATAAGGTGAATAGATCGGAGTATGACCAAAGCGCAGGTCAGACATAGTAACGCCACCGGACTTCTTCGAGTCATAGGAGAAGTATGCTTGAGCATACATATCGGTGTTGTCACCGATGATTTTGATTGAGTTCTTGTTAGCACCGACGGTACCGTCCGAACCAAGACCCCAGAAACGACATGCTGTTGTGCCTTCTGTAGAAACATCTGCAGTCTCTTCAATAGGCAGTGACAGATTGGTAACGTCGTCATTGATTGAAATGGTAAAGCCATGTTTCGGGCTGTCAGCATTCAAGTTCTTGAATACTGCCAATACGTCGTCCGGTGTGGTGTCCTTGGAACCTAAGCCGTAGCGACCGCCAACGATGGTCGGTGGATTGCTGGTGCCAGAGTATGCAGCGACAACATCCAGATACAGAGGTTCACCCAGAGCACCTGGCTCTTTGGTACGATCCAGAACGGCAATTTTCTCAACGGACTCGGGCAGAGCTTTGAGGAAACGATCCGTTGCAAAAGGACGATACAGATGGACATTCAACAGACCGACGTGCTCGCCACGGGCGTTGAGGAAATCAACTGTTTCACGAACGGTATCACAGATAGAACCCATTGCTACGATGACGCGATCTGCATTCTCGTCTCCGTAGTAATTAAACAGATGATATTCGCGACCGGTCAACTTGCTAATCTGATCCATGTATTGTTCAACAATCGCCGGAATAGCCAGATAGAACGGATTGGATGCTTCACGAACCTGGAAGAATATATCTGGATTCTGAGCCGTACCACGCTGGACTGGCGTTGTAGGATTCAATGATCTCTGACGGAATTCTTTGATTGCATCAAAATCAACGAGATCAGCAAAGTCTGCATAATCCTGTACTTCAACTTTTTGAATTTCGTGGGACGTGCGGAAGCCGTCAAAGAAATGTAGGAAGGGTACGCGACCTTTAATCGCTGCCAAATGGGCAACAGCAGCTAAGTCGGTTACTTCCTGAACGTTAGCAGCTGCCAATAAGGCGAAACCGGTCTGACGGGTAGCCATAACGTCGGAGTGATCGCCGAAAATTGACAGGGCGTGGGATGCCAGAGCACGAGCAGATACATGGAAAACACCAGGTAAAAGCTCACCGGCAATTTTGTACATATTGGGGAGCATCAGCAAGAGACCTTGAGATGCGGTGTAAGTTGTTGTCAACGCACCAGTCGCCAGTGAACCATGAACGACACCTGCCGCACCAGCTTCGGACTGCATTTCGATCACGTCAACTTTAGAACCAAAAATGTTCTCCCGGCCTTGCACTGACCATTTGTCGATGAAGTCGGCCATGGGCGATGAAGGTGTAATGGGATAAATACCCGCTACTTCTGTGAAGGCATATGAGGTATATGCTGCCGCCTCATTACCGTCCATGGTCAGAAATTTTTTCGTTTTTGCCATATTCTCTCTCCTTTAATTCTGAACGCGCCGTTGCTCAGTATTTGACGCGCTTCGTATTAACTAAAAAATCCTCGCATAACTTGTTTAATATTCTTATATTATATTCACTAGTAAGTATATCACAGCTATTATTAGTAAGCAGATACTACTTTTGTCAATTTTGACATTTTTTTTGAGATATCATTCAGGATTCAGTTTTACTGTTGAAAATTACCTCTTTTACAATTTTTTATATCAAAAATTCATAATCTCATTATTAAATTTACAATAATAATCCAATTTATTTAACAGCAACTAATTTCGCAACACGCCAGAGCGCTGGTAGAGGTCATCTCCCATCGCTCCGATTTATGCTCAATTTATTTTTAATAATAAGATTTTAGCCAAATAATTATCCTTGATATGTGTTACATATGATTCCAAAATCAACAGTCTTCAAAGAAGCACCACCGACGAGACCGCCGTCGATATTTTCCATACCAAATAACCCCGCTACGTTCTTCGCATTGACCGAACCACCGTATTGGATGCGCAGAGCCTGAGCTGCTTCTTCACTATAAAGATCTGCCATAACACCACGAATAAATGCGCAAATTTCTTCAGCTTGTTCATCTGTCGCAGTCTTGCCCGTGCCAATCGCCCAAATAGGCTCATAAGCAATTGTAATCAAGTACAGTTTCTCTTCAGGAATATCTTTAAAAGCACCAATAATTTGACTCTTTATAAAGTCAAAGTGCACGCCTTCTTCTCTCTGATCAAGAGACTCACCACAGCAAATGATAGGACGCACGCCCCAATTCAACAATGCCCTAGCTTTCTTATTGACGGTCTCATCAGTTTCTGCAAAGTATTCGCGACGTTCACTGTGACCGATAATACAATAAGGTACACCCATATATGCCAACATTTTAGCGCTGACTTCACCTGTATAGGCACCTTTGTCTTCAAAGTGGCAATTTTCAGCTGCAACGTTGATATTGGAGTAAGCTGTCTCTTTTAGAGCTGCATCAATAACCGTGAAAGGAACACCGACGGCAACAGTCGCTTTAGCATCAGCGACGACTGGCTTCAGTGCTTTCAAGAATGCAACTGCTTCGCTCGGCACGCCTTGATTCATTTTCCAGTTGCCCGCAGCAAAGATCCGGCGAGGATTTTTGTCAAGCAAAGCATCTATACCGGGTAGAACTTTTCCTTCGAGGAATTCGAGGGAGGCGCCCCCACCAGTTGAAATATGAGTCACTTGGTCCGCAAAACCTAGAACTTCAATGGCTGCGGCTGAATCACCACCGCCGATGATTGAAATTGCGTCGGATTCTGCGACAGCTTTAGCTACAGCACGAGTACCTTCGGCAAAAGCTGGGAACTCAAAGACACCCATCGGTCCGTTCCAAACAACTGTCTTTGCCTCGGCAACTTTGGCTGCGTACTGTTTGACAGATTCAGGTCCGATGTCCATAGCTAGTCGATCACTGGGAATGTCAGTGACAACTTCCGGCGTGGCTTCTGCAGAAAATTGGTCCGCAACGACGGAATCAACAGGCAACAGTAGCTCAACACCCTTTTCTTGAGCTTTATCAAGCAAAGTTTTAGCAAGCTCAAGCTTATCCTCTTCACAGAGGGAAAGACCGATCTCTTGACCCTGAGCTTTAAGGAATGTGTAAGCCATGCCACCACCGATTAAAAGTGTGTCAACTTTATCTAACAGGTTGTCAATCACACCAATTTTATCGGAGACTTTTGCCCCACCAAGGATAGCAACGAAGGGACGTGCAGGGTCATTAAGAGCCTTGCCCATCACATTAAGTTCTTTTTCAATTAAAAAGCCCATGGCTCCGGGCAGGAAATTAGCTACACCAGCCGTAGAGGCGTGGGCGCGGTGTGCCGTACCAAAGGCGTCATTTACATAGATTTCGGCAAGATCTGCTAACTCACGAGCAAAAGCCGGATCATTCTTCGTCTCTTCACTGTGAAAACGCACATTTTCGAGCATCAAGACTTCACCGTCTTTAAGTGCCGCAGCTTTGGTCTTTGCGTCCTCGCCAATAACATCTTGGGCAAGAATTACAGGTTGATCTAACAACTCAGTCAGTCGCTCGGCAACAGGTTTCATCGAGAATTTATCTTCCGGTCCATTTTTAGGGCGTCCCAAATGAGAAACCAAAATCACTTTTGCTTGTTGATCAAGCAGATATTGAATTGTCGGCAAAGCCCCACGAATGCGCTTGTCATCCGTGATCATACCGGAATCTTTATCCATCGGGACATTAAAGTCTACGCGAACGAGTACTTTTTTACCCTGGACATTGACATCTTCTACAGTTTTTTTCGACATAATTGCCATGTTGCATACTCCTGTCAAATAATCTTAATTTTGTACACGCTGTAAAATCATGTTATAAGAACATACATATTCATTCTATAACTATACAACTATTTTGTGAACCCGTATTAATGCAACTATTTATGAACATCTCAAAATTAAATCTAATTTCTATTGCGATTATAATAAGGCTTCAGATTTTGGAATAACGGTAAGAAAGCTACCCCAAATTAGGGGTGAGCTTTCTTACGCAAATCAGGAAGGTAAAGATAAGTTATAACAGGTGTGGCATGTTATAACCGTTTATGCATTTTGAAATATAAAAGGGTATTTAATATTCAATGTATTAACATTATACAATAATTATTATACAGTAATTATTTTTCAAAGCGAACAGCAGCCGCCCGTGCCGGTGAGCCACCGAACCCTTTGAGTTTTAAGGGATAACCGATAAAATACCAGTCATCATATTCAAATAGTTCATCTGTGTAGTTCATTTCTTCAAGGATCCACACATTATTGCCTAGGATAATGCCGTGTGTACCACCGCCTTCTCCCGGACGATTACCAGCAATGCTGAGTCCATCTGTGCAGATGCCTTTGACACCTTTGCTAATTAGCCATTCTGCAGCTTCTTCATTTAAGTGCGGCCAATCATCTACGTAATTAGAATTCCAGCCGCGTTGTTTAGCGAAGCCTGTACACAACATGACAATGTCGCCTTCACTGATCTTTTCATCATAAGGTTTAACGTCGTCAAGAGTGATAGCAGCACGTGGCTCCAAATCTCCCAAATTAATGACCACAGCGGGTCCCATAAACTGCTCCAGAGGCATTTCATCAATGAACATACCATCTGCCATAACATGATAAGGTGCGTCAAAGTGAGTCGCAGTATGGGAATTCATGTTGATCCGCTCTGCGGTATAACCATCTTTAGGGAGAATTTTCTCATAAGTAAATTTTGCCATTTCATAGGGCATATAACCCGCACAGCAATTGAACATTTCATGTGACAAATCAATAATATTTAATATTTTCATTTAAAAGTCCTTTCTTTTTCAATACAAGAAAGATTTATTTTCTCTTCTGAGCAGAGATTTGACCAAATAAGACTGCAATAATGATGACGATACCGGTGACTGTACCTTGCCAGAAGGAATTGATACCTAATAGGTTAAATCCATTCCGAATGACTACACTGATCAATGCACCGATAAATGCTCCTACTGCACTACCGACACCGCCGCTCAAGCTGGCTCCACCGATAATCGTTGCTGCAATAACTTCAGATTCCAAACCGGTTCCCGCTGTACACTCAACCGTCATGAGGTATGAGGCGTTTAGCAAGGCAGCTAAGCCACATAGAAAACCGGTAAATGTGTAAGCGAACATCTTAATATTGCTGGTTCCTATACCGACCAAGCGGGCGGCGTTTTCATTACTACCAGTAGAGTATATAAAGCGGCCCAAAACGGTCTTGCTCAACATAAATTGCATAAGTACTACTATAATAATGATATAAATAATAAAGTTAGGAATACCGAATAAGAAGCTACCTCTGTCAAAGTTTCGGAATGAAGTCTGCAGGATCGACTGAGAGTTTCCATCTGCAATAATGAAAGTTAAACTGGCGGCAATTCCATTCATTGCCAGAGTGACAATAAAGGGAGCCATATTAACTTTTGCGACGAAAAATCCATTGAATAATCCGCATGCAATACCTGTTAACAGGGCACAAATGACACCGACAAAAATACCGTACTTGTTCATTGTTAAAGCGGCCACCATGCCACTCAATGAGAAGATCGAGCCAACTGAAAGATCAATACCAGCTGTAATGATGATTAAAAGTTGACCCATAGCCATTATGATAATGGGCGTGGCTGCTTGAAAGACGTTCATAAGGTTACGCGATTTTAAAGCGTTGCCGGTTACAATTTGTAATAATAGCATGATGCCAATTAAAACCACTAACATGATGAGTTCAAGCTTATAGCGTTTTATTGTTCTTGATGCCCCAGATGAATTTTTGAGTGGCAAACTTGAATTATTTGATTTATTACTCATGCAGTCCCCCCCGCTTCTGTAACGTGCTCAGCCGCGGTAATTACAGACATTATTTTTTCTTCGTTTATATCGTCTTCCATCAAAGTAACTGCAGGCAAACCGTCTCTGAGTACCACAATCTTATGACACAACAGTACCATCTCCCTTACTTCCGAAGACACAACTAGAACCGCGGCCCCCCGCTCTGCGAGTTCTTCAATCAACTTATAGATCTCTTGTTTTGTGTTAATGTCAACACCTCTGGTCGGTTCATCTAGAAGAAAAACTCGTGGATCATTGACATACCACTTAGCGAATAGTAATTTCTGTTGATTACCACCTGAAAGTGAACTGGGCGTGTGATCAATTGATGCCATTTTTACTTTGAGTTGATCAATGATAGATGCTACTAGCTTTCTCTCTTTTCCTTCTTTAACAAGCTTCGTTGATCGATAAACTCGGTTTGGCATCAACACAGTTTCACCAATGCTTAGATCAAGGAATAAACCTGAATCCTTGCGATCTTCACCAATATACGCGATATCATTTTTAATCGATTTCCTTGGATTGCCCGGATCATATTTTTCACCATCGTAGATGATTTCTATATCTTTCCATTCGATATCACCTATGATGTTGCGTAACAACGCACTTCGCCCCGAACCTGCTAAGCCCGAAATACCTACAATTTCACCTTGACGAACGACTATTTCTTTGTCGTTGTCGGTAAATTTGATCTTTAATCTAACTGGATTATTCTCAATCTCATGGATCTTGTCTGCGTTGCCTTTTGTGACGATATCTAATTTTCGACCCAACATATGGTTGACAACTTCTTGATCCGTAATTTCGCTCATCAATTTACCATCCAAGACTAATTTGCCATCCCGGAAAACAGTAACTCGATCTGAAATTTGGCGAACCTCATTCATTCTGTGTGAAACAAACAGAAAGCTAATGCCTGTCTGCTTCAGAGCGTTAACAATTCGGAACAAGCTTTCAGTTTCATGGATATTCAATGATGATGTTGGCTCATCTAGTAGAATAATTTTGGCTCCGAAACTAACTGCTCGAGCGATTTCAACCATCTGCATCTGATCTACGCGTAAATTTGATACCTTTTCCAGAGGGTCAATGGACAAACACGCTTCACCTAGAACATTCAATGCATCTTGGGCAATTTCGATTGCTTTATCCCAGTCATAAAGACCGTTTCGCAATACTTTTTTATTTGTACCAACAATATTTTCCGCAACTGTCAGATGGGGAAGGATCGATAATTCTTGATATACCACGGCTATACCATTATTTATAGCCTCACTTGGATTTTTAAACGATACTTCTTCACCACCAAGGTAAATCTTTCCCGAATCCGGCATCCTAGATGCCGCGATAATTCCTATAATCGTGGACTTACCTGCACCATTTCCGCCCATCAAGGCGTGAACTTCTCCCGGAAACAATCGCAACGAGGCATGATCTAAAGCTACAGTTGTACCATATGTTTTGACAATGTCCACTAGCTCCATAATTGGTTTTTTGTTGTTGTTATTGCTCATGTTTTCGTCCCCACTAAATTTACACAAGGAATGTGTATTGTGATGAGGCGATGCTAAGAGAAGGATTTTATTTTGAATCACCTTAGTTCTTGGCAACGCCTCTTATCTATCAGCGGTCAATTCAATCATTGACCGGTAAATCTATTAATAAGATCCAGCGGAAGCAGGATAGACCATGGGCAGCAATTCTTGAATGTCAGCATCATCGACGTTCTCAGTTGTTACAAGTGGTTCAGGCAGCGGGATGTCTTTAGCAAATACATCCAGTCCACACATGACGCGGAACAATTGACGAGCAGCCACAACACCTTGACCTACTGCCGGTTGAACAACCATACCATCAATTTTTCCTTCACGGATAAATCTGATGGATTCAGGACTTCCGTCGGATGAAACAATGCTTACTTCGCCCAGCAAGTTGGATGATTCAACTGCATTAACTGCACCGATACCGGCCTGTTCATACATGCCGTAGATACCCTTCATGTCGCTATTGGTAGTAATCAAGTCATTTGCCTGTTGAGCAGCGAGATTAACTGTCAAGTCTGTCGTCTGCAGAACCTGCGCGATCTCTACGCCTTTTTCTTCACAAGCCTTTTCTAGACCTGCCATTTTAGCTTTAGCATTTGTGCGGTCAAGTGGCAGAGACAGAACACCGATTGTACCTCCACCCAATTCCTCAATGCGGTCACAAAGGAAAATACCGTTTTCATAACCTGAGGTGTAATCATCTGCAGTCACGCAGCAATCATAGTTTGTCACACCTTCATCGGGACCAATTGCTGCAAAGGTAATGGGAATACCAGCATCTTCTGCCGATAGCAGCACATTGGTAGATGATGTCGAACTAACAGGGCTAAGAATAATACCGTCGACGTCAGAAGACAGTGCTGTTTCGGTATTGCTCTGTTGGGTACTGGCTGAATTCTGAGCGTCCAACGTTACGAGCTCGACTCCGAGTTCTTCGCAGACTTGTTCTATGCCGTCTTCAACCCATTGCCAGTAAAGAATATCTTTTGATGGTGCTAGATAAGCTATTTTTTTACCTTCCAGCATATCGGCTGTAACTTCCGGATCAGAACCATATAAATCGACTTGTGTTAAATCCACTTCTTGAACGTCAGCTGCATCTGCATCTGTGCTGTCATCAGCAGCATCTGGCGCAGCAGTAGTTTCTTCTACTTGAACATCCGTGTCGGCATCGCCACCTGATGTGTCGCTATCAGCATCTCCGCCTCCGCAGGACGCCAATAGCATGACGAATGCCATCATAATGGCCAAAAGACTAAATCTTTTCATTTCATTCCTCCATCTTTTTGGTTATTACTTTTCTTTTTTGCTTCACTTCTCAAATCTCAACCCATACGTTTAAAAAATTGCCTCCTTTCTATCACTATGAGAGTTGTGCAGACCGAAGATTATACGCGCCTTAGTCTGCACAACATGTTTCAGGAAAGATCTTCAATCGCAGGGATAATAGTGGCCTCAACACGATCACCCGGCGACATTAGAACCAATTAATCCATATGCATTCCGCCATTGATGTCAATTTCTTCGCCGGTAATATAAGATGCCTCTTCGGAAGCTAGGAAAACGATTGTTGCTGCTACTTCAGCAATTTCTCCCGGTCGACCCATTGGAATTAAGTCGATAACTTTTTGAGCTTGCTCATCGGGCAAAGATTTCCAGATATCCGTATTAATAAGTCCTGGACAGACGCTGTTGTTGGTAATGCCGTACATCGCATATTCGCGAGAGAAGTTCTTGGCAAATCCCAGATCACTCGCCTTGGCAGCTGAATAGTGAGCTCCGCCAAAGACACCCCCGCCTCTCTTGGCGGAAACCGATGACAGGTTAACAATGCGTCCATATCCTGCTTTTTTCATTTCTGCTGCGCAAGCTTTTGTGACATTGAACATGCCATAGAAGTTGACATTAAAAATACGCTTTACATCGTCCAAGGTCATATCTTCGACAGTAACTTTTTGGGAAATACCGGCATTATTGACGAGAACATCAATCTTGCCAAAGTCTTCTATTATGTGATCTACCATGTCTTGGCAGGCTTCCGGACTGGTTACATCGACGCGATAAGGCAATGCCTTAGCACCCTTGGCTTTAAGAACTTCACATGTTTCACATGCACCTTCATAGTTGAGGTCGGCAATGGCTAAATCAGCACCTTGTTCGGCAAAAGCCAACGCTGTGGCACGACCGATTCCTTTTTCAGAACCTGCACCTGTAATTAAGACAACTCTATTTTCAAAATTAAACATATATAATCTCCTTCTGTATTCATGATTTCTTTATATCTGCTATATCCATTAGGTGAGTTATTTAATTGCCTTTTAAGTTGTAATCTTTACTTTTAGTTACTGCATACTCTTGGCATGATTGACAATGTCCTCAACAGTAATGCCATTTTTAGCTAGCAGGCGCTCATAAGGCGCTGATTCGCCGAATTGATCCTGAATGCCCACTCGCTTGACTATGCCTTTACCTAACTCAGCTGTAACCTCGCAAACAGCACTGCCTAAGCCATTAAGAATGTTGTGGTCTTCAACTGTAATAATCTTGCCGATGTCGTTGACAGCTGCTGTCACTGCTTCTTCGTCAAGAGGTTTTATGGTATGCATATCCAAGACACGAGTCGAAATACCTTCGTCGGCCAAAACTTTGGCAGCTTCAATGGCTAGACGAACGGTGTCACCGTTGGCAATGATGGCGACATCCTTACCATCTTGGATCATCTTTGCCTTACCGATTTCAAATTCCGTGTCTTCGTCATAAATAACGGGGATTGCATCACGGGTGAAGCGGATGTATGTTGGTCCATATGTGTTGGCAACTTCTGCGACTAATTTTTTTGCCGAATAGTAATCCGCAGGCATAATGACTGTCATATTTGGAATCGTTCTATAGACACCCATATCCTCGATCGCTTGATGGCTAGCACCATCATTAGCCGGGGTTACACCGCCGTGGGAACAAGCGATTTTAACATTTAAATTCGGGTAACATGCTTCTTGACGCATGACTTCACAGGCGCGCAAAGAACCAAATACAGCGTATGTGACAACAAATGGGATTTTTCCTGTCGTAGCTAGACCAGCAGCTACAGCGACAGCGCTTTGTTCTGCGATTCCCACATTTAAGTGTTGTTCGGGAAGTTGTTTCATAAAATTAGTAGTCTTACAAGATTTGCCGATATCGGCGTCAATGACATAAATGTTTGGATTTGCTAAACCCTGGGCAATTATCTCTTCGCCGAAGGCATCTCGTGTCGCAATCTTTTTCGTATCCATCACAGAGTTCCTCCTAATTCCCGCATTGCCTGTTCATATAGTTCTGTATTGGGCGCCTTACCATGCCAATCACACTGATTTTCCATATATGAAACGCCCTGACCTTTGACAGTATCCGCAAAGATGCATTTGGGTTTTCCGGAATCACGTTTTTCTGCAATGCGATCTAATACATCCACTACTTGTTCCATGTCATTGCCGTTAATCTCATACACTTCAAAACCAAAAGCAGCAAATTTTTTGCCGAGATCAATATTTGGCATAACCTCATCACACGTTCCATCAATCTGAAGATTATTGTTATCGACAAAGATGACTAAATTGTCGAGTTGGTATTTGTTTGCAACTTGTGCACCTTCCCAGACGATTCCTTCTTGACATTCGCCGTCACCTAGAACGACAAATACGCGGTAATCTTTGCCATCTCGTTTTGCCGCAATAGCCATACCCGTGGCACTCGGAAAACCGAGCCCCAACGAACCGGTAGAGATATCAATACCAGGTGTCTTTTTCATATCAGGGTGTCCTTGCAAAATAGAACCCTCTTTGCGCAATGTGCTGAGCTCACTTTCGTCGAAGTACCCGCGTTTCGCCAAAGCAGCATATTGGATTGGACAGGCGTGGCCTTTGGACAATACGAAACGATCCCGATCCTCCCACTTAGGATTCTGTGGATCAATATTCATTTCACGAAAATATAAAGCTGTTACGATTTCTGCCGCTGAGAGAGAGCCACCCGGATGACCTGATTGAGCTTGATAGACCATCTTGATAACACTTTGTCTCAATTCATTAGCAATTTTTTTGAGTTCAGAAACATCTGTGTTTTTCATGAATTTTCTCCTAAAATTCTGGTTTAAATCATTCTGAATTGAGGCTTCAGACTTCATATCATATGTATAACGTATAATGTATAACGTATGATCTTGAGACAATTGTTATTCTAGTTTAGAAGACCGTGATAATCTATTCGCATAACAGCAGATTTTAAGATGAATTTTTATGTAGATTGCACATATCGTTATCAAATTTTATTATTTGATTCAATTATTTTGATATTTATGAAAATTTAATAATATTAATCAATTAAAGTTGATAATATAAAATCAATCCATCGCTGTTCATTATTAACCCAATTGAGCAAAATTGTATTAATAAGATCCGTTTAAAGCATTTATTAGGTATTAAGTGAACAATTTAGCGTTAATTGTGGATTAAATTATGAAAACTCTATTCTGAATATAGTTGGCGCTAATGGTACAATAGTGATATTCCATTGTATTAATAAAATTAAATTATGATGATTTAACTTAGAGTAGAATTACTTTATGGTTCTTAAATGTAATTATTTCTTCAGGTAAGTAATATGAAAGATGAATATTTTAAAAAGATTAAAAAGCCCTCGGTGACGCAACAAGTGATCGACTCTCTTACTAAAGCCATGATTGATGGCGAACTTCAACCAGGGGACAAGATCCCAACCGAACTCGAATTGGCTGAATCAATGGGGGTCGGGCGTCTATCGATCCGTGAAGCCATCAAGGTATTGGTCTATTATGGCGTCCTGGAAATCCGCAGACCGGAGGGAACCTTTGTCTGCGAAGGTTTTTCGGACATTATGTTGGATCCAATGCTCTATGGCATTATCCTAAGCAAAGATAAATCCCTAGAGAATTTAAAAGAATTGAGACTGCTAATAGAAGTAGGCGTAATTAAATTAGCCATGGATAAATATACTGAGGATGATAAGATAGAATTAATGTCCGCTATCGAAAAATTCCGCATTGCTGTATCTAAAGATAAGATTGATTGGATGGAAATCTTTGAAGTTGACGATTTATTTCATGCAACTGTATCAAAGATGGGGAAAAATCCCCTAGTCAGTAAAATTAATCAATTAGTGCGCACTTTGACCCGCGAATTGCGCCTTCAAACAGTCAATAATATGGTCTCTATTGACGAAGCGCGAACCCTTTATGAAGCCCACGTGGAGTTGGCGCGCAAGATAATAGCTAGAGACAGGAACAATATTTATGAGTTAGTTGAACACGGATATTTCTATGATAAAGTCGACATAACACGAGGGAACAAAGACAAAAAAA
>JAAYOA010000140.1 GCA_012520525.1 Clostridiaceae bacterium
AATTACATTGTACAGAATTGCCGAGAGCCTTTTTATTTCATTTCATCTTACAACTCGCCTGCTCCCTAAAATAGTAAGAAAAATATATAAACGTATTTTTACGCTTCCTTTATCATTTGATATAGCGTTCACTAACACCGATCTTTTCTATGACTAAATTCACACCTGCCTCTGCCGCTATGCTCTGACATTGTTTAAGTATATTTAATTGAGATATTGGACTATTTTCCGGAACTATAACGATCAACTCTTTGCTTTTGATATCGCTTTCTTCAATTGTGATCTCCGCACTACCCCAGGGTGAATTTGTACCCTTAAAATTAGACAGTGCCGTAATATGACCAATTACTTTTTGTTTTATATAATCTGCTTTCTTATAAGTTGGAGCAGTCAAGTCAATGCTCTTAATCCCTACTGCCTTCCCCTCCGAAAAATTAGCAATCGTGGGATAACCTGTCGGTAGATTAGAGCCAAGCAACTCACGAAAATAAAGCCCTCTAACAAAATTCCCTTCTGACCAAATTGAATCGTCATCCAGTTCATCTGATTCACTCTTTGAGTGATCTCCTAAGTCTAATCCACCGCTTAGCGACCAGTCGGGAAAAATACCTTGCTGTCTACGTGTTAAATATCCTATTAAAGTCGGTATTTCAAAGGACGTCTTGAGACGTGTCAAATTCTGTTGGGTTTCTTTTGTAATATATACTATGGGCGATGCAATATATTGGTTCAGTCCCGGTTCTGCCTGGGTGTCAGATTCAAACCAATGCCACAGCCTTGACAAAACTAAAGGACCTGTCAATTGTGAAGTTATTCCACCTTCAAGTAATTTAGAAACACCCTTTTCTGCAGTCATTAACTCGTCCAGTTGTTCAGAAACTAGGGTCCCTGACAAGCCAAACTCCCGCCCCGCTTTGTGCTGTGCCCCTTGCCAGTGAATCTCTGCCCGGATGCCGATTACTGCCATAAGTATGGAAGAAATTATGATTAAAAAAATTGGCACACCGATTGCTGCTTCCAAAGTTATCGAACCTCTGTCATTGAAAAGCAAAGTTTTTGCATAAGAAGTATTCGATTGCAAAGAGTTCCGGAATCGGTACTTTTGCATTGACTTCATCAATTTAATCAACTCCTTCAACCACTTCCGGAATTAATCTTTCATCCGATTGGCTCTGACCATGTACATATTCTCGTTCAAGAATAATCTGACGGTTCAAGTGAGATGAGACGGGTGCCTGCCAATCGAGACGAACTGAGATCCCCGTCCGTAGAACAGAGCCCACATATTTTTCAAACAAATCACATACTCGATTTAATTTTATCTTATGTTCCACAAATTTAAGTAAAAATCCCAGGTAATCTTGATAATATAGTAGCGGACTGTTGGATGTGCTATATGGCAACAACACCACTCCCTTTCCCTTTAATAGCGACCAAAAATCTTTAAATGCTCTAACTCCACTCTCTACCATCCAGACAATTAGTGTCATTGTTTCTGCAGGTAAATTAATGCGACCAAAGCTAATTAGAGAAACAACCGTCGATAACAATGCACCTAGGTTTTGAGCATGTGACCACTGTTCTTCACTCATCCGATAGTCGCCGAGACAAATCATAAGTCTCAACCCATAGACAAGGGACATCGTATTTAACAAATTTTGATAGTCATTCCCGGAGCCCATCAAGATATACTCAACTTCACCCTTTAGTTGACGCTCCTGCAAAGCGAGGTCCCTGTGGCGTAAATTGTATTGATAAGGTGAAGTTCTCACGGCATCCTCAAATTCAGCGGAGTGGGGAGCAGATTTAAACATACCCAACACATATTGGTCCAACCTGATGTCATTGCCTAGAGTGGACCCCTCAACGGAGGTCCATTCGTCCACTTGTTTGAGTAATTGCTGCACCCCTTGTATGTCAAAGGGATTAGGTATGGCCTCAGAAGGGGCGCCTGAATAAGCCAGTTGCAACTCGACGGTTTCCTTAATCTCCCGCTTCCATTGATTTAAAAGTCCAGCCTCCTCTACCGTCCAATTTTCATTTTTTATAGCTCCCTCTTCAGTTTCCTCTGGATCTTTTTTTACACCTTCAGTAGCTGTTTCAATTTCGGTATTTTCGTCTTTTGACCAAACTTCTAATAATGTCGTCGCCTGTTCCACTTCTTGATTTGACATGGCATCAATTGCATTTTTACCCTCGCTTGTTTGAAAAGTCTCGGACAACATTATCAGTCGCTTTAATGCACGTTTTGGCAAGCGTAGAGCCATAAAATCATTAATCTGACCTGTTAAAGATATACTTTCTCTTATTTCTGCTCCAGGTTCCATTTCCAAAATGACTCTTCCTTTAATCCGATCCGCAGTAAAAACCTGACCTAAATGATCAGGCACATCTTCCTGATAAGCTAAAATACCGTACTCTTCAAACAGTGGACGGTGGTAACATGCCAATACAGCCTCAGCTTGCTCAGCGGCAACAACCGCCAACTGATGTTCGGTACGTCGCAAATCTGCCAAATTTAAAATAACTCCCCCCAGTACAGCAACGCCAAAAATAAAGATGGCTAGTAGAAGTGAGATACTGCCCTGCAAATATTTTTTCTCGCCACTAATCATCTTTTCCCTCCAAACTCAGAACGTCTTGCACTTGTTGTACTGCTTGCAACAATCGCCCCGGATTGCATAGAGGCCAAGTATCAGGCAGATCAGTGTGAACTTGATAGATCGAAATTGACCGATTCATGTCCACACAGCCTCTAGTCTGACGGACAGCAGCCTCCCTATTGACCACATATTGCTGAGGCATAAAAACGACAAACGCGAGTGTCAAGCTGACGATTGCGACCGTTAAAATTGAAGCCTGAAAAATATGCATATGTTCACCTCCTGCCTTGAATATACGTCAAAGTTGATCGCCACAAACTTTTCTTTTTTCCAAAATTTTCCACAAAGATCAACAATTTACCCCTATTTTTTGTCAAAAAAGCCATTTGCAGTATCCATTAACTGCAAATGGCAATTTGTCAACTATAATAATTAAGATTTGGGGATTAAAGCATTGGAAAAATGGCACAATCCCCCTGTCCGATGAAAGGATCAAAACAGCGTCAATGACTCCGATTACGTTTATTATTTATGTAAAACTTTAGAAAGAAATTCGATGGTTCGAGGATTTTGAGGTTGATCAAACACCTGCTCTGGCGGACCTTCTTCTGCAATCAGTCCATCATCCATAAAAAATATTCTACTCCCTACATTCCGAGCAAATCCCATTTCATGGGTAACTAGTACCATCGTCATACCTGCTAGAGCCAGTTCTTGCATAACTTCAAGCACTTCGCCGATCATCTCAGGATCGAGAGCCGATGTTGGTTCATCGAACAACATGATTTCTGGGTCCATGGCTAAAGCCCTGGCAATTGCCACTCTCTGTTTTTGACCACCCGACAACATATTGGGATATTCATCAAGTTTGTCTGCCAGACCAACCCTTTTGATCAATTCTTCTGCTTTGTCATCAGCTTCTGCCTGCGTCATTTTTTTTAGTTGAACAGGTGCTAGGGTGACATTTTGCCGCACCGAAAGATGGGGAAACAAATTAAAATGTTGGAAGACCATGCCCATCGATTCCCGTACTTTATTAATATCACAATTGGGATCTAAAATTTCTTTACCATCAATCTTTATACTGCCAGATGTGGGTTCATCTAGTCGATTAAGGCAGCGCAAAAATGTACTCTTTCCTGAACCAGACGGTCCTATGATGACGATCTTATCACCTTTTTCAATGTCACTGTCAATGCCCTTTAAAACTTTTACATCGCCGAAGTTTTTGTATAATTTCCTAATTTCGATCACTGCGTCTCAACCTCTTCTCTAGCTTGTTCATTAACCAAGTCAGCAGTAAAACCATGACGAGATAGACTAAAGCTACCATCAACAGCGGTTGTGTATTGTCAAAGGTAATCGCCTGAATATTCTGACCACTTCTTGTCAGATCATCGATGCCGATATACCCAGCCACCGACGTCTCTTTCAGCAACATAATCAGCTCATTAAACAGCGTCGGCAGAGTATTTTTAAAGGCTTGTGGTAAAACGATCTTAACCATCGTTTTACCGTAGGAAAGACCTAGTGAACGTCCCGCTTCCATTTGTCCAGGATCGAGAGATTCTATGCCCGAACGGAAAATTTCCGCCACATAAGCGCCCGAATTTACACCAAACGCGATGGCTGCAACTAATAATTTATCTACATTGCGCACATTTCCGAAGATGGTAAAGTACCAAATAAGTATCTGTACCATAACCGGCGTGCCACGGATTACTGTAATGTAGAGATTTGCCAAAAAATTTAAAATGCCAATTTTTGCTCCACCGCGGTAAGCCACACGGATCAAACTCAATACTAAACCGATGGCCACACCCAACAGCGAAGCTATGATGGTCATTTTTAATGTAGCCCAAAGACCTTTAACGATCATCATATAATGACGGTCTTTGACAAAGTTTACAAAAAACTTCTCTCCGGCCGAAGTCCAATATTCTGCAGTAAAAAAGCCACTTCTAACTAATAAAAATATAATAAGGGCAATGAAAATTATGATGCCAACGTTGCCTCGATTGAAGCGACTGCCACGTTGGCGCGAGTCATATAAGTCGTTGCGCTGTTCGGACATTGTCTACCTTCCATACGTGGGAAAACCCGGCTGGTTTAAGGCCGGGTTTTGCGATTTTATTCGTTAAAATTATTTTGCTTCACCTGCAAAGTTCTCTGTCTTAATCAGAATAACTTGGCGCGCATCCTCGACGTAAGGAATGGAGAAGTCCATATTCTCTTCGCGCTCCGGTGTAACAGTCATGCCAGCAACAGCACAATCAATCTTGCCCGAATTTACAGCACTGGGAAGTGAATCAAAGTTCATATTTTCAATGACTAACTCTTTGTCCATCTTTTTAGCGATCTCGGCCATCATTTCGATATCAATGCCGATGTAACCGTCACCCACTTTTAATTCATAAGGAGCAAAACCGGCTTCTGTACCCATGACAATGGTACCGCCCGCGGCGCCTACATTTAGGTCGATATCTTCGGCTTTAACTTCCACGTCGCTATTATATTTATCAATGATTGCCTGCAGCGAGCCATCTTCCTTCATTTCTTGTAAATAACCGTTGATTTCGTCAACCAATTCGGTGTTACCTTTCTTGATAGCGATGGCATAACTTTCAACGGACAGTGGTTCAGGCATAATCATGAGACCTTCGCGTTCGTTGACAAAGCGCTCTGCCGGACGTTCGTCCATGACGATCGCTACAACTTTATCTTGTTCCAAAGCAGTCACTGCATCGACATACTTTTCAAAGGTAGTTATATTGTCAACATTTTCTTCTCCGACAAGGTCTTCAGCCAAAAAGTGACCAACAGTGCCACGCTGAGCTGCTAAGTTAGCCTCTTTGAGGTCGTCAGCTGTAGCAATTTTTCCGTCCGCAGAAGCTGAATCGGCAGCTTCAGTCTCATCGGCTGCCTCTGTCTCTTCGGCATCCGAAGCTGCTTCTGCTGTTTCTTCAGCAGTAACTTTCGTATCGGCAGCTTCTGTTTCATCTGTCTGATCACCACCGCATGCCGCCAAGGCAAATAACAATGTACCTGTGACAGCAAGAGCCACAATCCGTTTAAATAATTTCATTTCTTCCCTCCATGTAATACTATTTTTCTTACAAATAAACTAATAGACTTTAAAAACAGTCCGGTTTATTTTAATTCTGTTAAATTAAAATTATTTAACAAAATATTAAACACATCATCCCTTAATTCTGTGTTTTCAAACTCTCTAAGCGCTTCGTTCACAATAATGACAATGCGATCAACGGCATAATAATGAGCAAATAACTCAGCGACTTGTTTAACTTTACGATTCAAAATAAAATACAAATGTTCGCTCAGTAGTTTGACAAGGTCTAAATCATTGTCTTCGAAGGCGTGCTTAAAGGCATGAACCGCCGAAGTAATGTCATTATTACTATAGCCTTTCTCTAAATCTTGCGTGACGGCTATAATATATGCTAAATGCTTTGCTTCTTTATTAGCGCCACTTTCAATAGCAGAGATCAAATTATCCTCTTCATGACGATCATATCCCAAACACGCAAATCTAGGATCGCCTAGCTCAATGGCTTGGTTCAAAGAATTAAAGTCCATTTTTGAAGCCATATCAGCCTTTGTCAGCCACTCTTTAAATAACATGAGTTCTTCAGTGGAACTAATCCTTGACAAGCCCTTTCTAAGGTGTTCGATATACAGTCTATTTTCTTCTTTAAATCGTTCAACTGATAAATCAGCTAAAAAATGATTGACAGAAACCACTCTAAATGAACCTTTTAGAAGGCTCCATAAAAAGCGATTAAATGCTTTTGCTACTTCATCTTGATCTTCTTTAATGAGCTTAATAACATTATCAGGATTGTGATCATTTTCTCTGTACAGTTGATCTATATATCCCGCTAAATCATCTAACGGCAGACACATTGGTAAACTGTTTCGATCAGTGTTCCATTCCTCATCTGGAATAAGGGCTCTAAATACATTTGATTGAACGTATTCTCTAAGAATTGGCTTGATTACCAGCGGTGAATCTCTAAACTCACGCAAAAAGATGTCTTGCCAATCGGTGTGGTTTTGTTTGGTTGTCTCATTTTCCCAGACCTCAAGCTTTGTCCAATCTTTTTTACTCTTTACGGCATAGCTGCAAACTAAGAGGTTATATAGATCCTCGATATCTTTATCTTTTACATCCGGAACTTTACTGCTGTCCACATGATCTTTCCAACCATTGACTATTTTTAGGTAATCGTGATGGGAACGTGCCTCTTGTAAATAGTCAGAAAACGCTTCAATGGATAAACTAGCGTTATTGTGTGTACTTAAATGAACACGTTGATAAATACCTTTGTAATCTTTTTCTGTCTGTGTACTTGTTGTAGGCATACGATTATTCTCCTTTTAATAATTATTTCGGTGGGCGATTATTGTGGTTTCGATTGATGTAATATTCAGCAATTTGTCACCTACATATCGCCAATAGGCAACTTTACTGAGACCAATAGTGTGGTTATAATAAGTATAAAACAATTAATCAAAAATGACCTTTCAAATATTTCGTCTTTTTTTAACCACCTATCTTCATAACCCGACCCACTAAATAATTAAAGTATAACGATCAACCCATCTCGCCTGCGCGAGAGTGTAGATCATTCTTGATTTTATGTATCGAACGAGTGACGCTGTCCGTAGGTAATTCTTTACCACTACGTTTTGATTGATAATTACTACTGCGTGCTTACAAAAGACCTCTAACTCCGATCAACCGAAATCATGGTTTTACTCGTTTCTTTCACTTTCACCCCTTCATTTGTAATGGTTTAATATACAGGAATTCACAGTAATAGAGGATATTATACCACTGTTTATTCTTCAAGTGGGCAAAATATGCAAAAATAAAGAATAATATTTGTTCAAAATGT
>JAAYOA010000013.1 GCA_012520525.1 Clostridiaceae bacterium
GTTATCTGTGATCGATTTACAGATTCGACTATGGCTTATCAAGGCTATGGGCGGGGATTTGATACAGAGGAGATTAAGCGGTTAAATGCGTTGGCGACGGATGGTCTTCTGCCGGATCGGACATTTTTGATTGCACTGTCTGTGACGACGTGTGCGGAAAGAATGAATAGCCGCGGAGAAGGAACAAAGAATCGCCTAGACCAGGAGAGTCGCGCTTTTATGGAGAGGGTTCATAAGGGCTACATGGAGTTGGCTGCATGCAACCAAGAGAGAATAGTTGTTCTCGATGGTGGGCGTTCTCCTCAGGTCATCGCAGATGAGATTTTCAATAAAATAAGGAAGGAATTCATATAATGAAGCTTATTTTTGCTATTGTTCACGATGAAGACAGTCCACGTTTGATGGCGGAATTAAATAAAGCTGATTTTAGAGTAACCAAGGTCAATTCTTCGGGTGGTTTTCTGCGCTCAGGTAATACGACTCTTATGATTGGTCTTGAAGATGAATTGTTGGACGGTTGTCTAGACATTATTCGTCAATATTCTAGTGCGCGTCAGGCTGCTATAAATACCAATATCACCCCTTCTTCGATCGGCGGTGCGTATATACCCTACCCAGTAGAAGTTACGATCGGGGGCGCAATTGTATTTGTAGTAGATGTAACCTATTTTGAGAGAATGTAATGAGTGACCTACCAGATTTTGCCCAGGTAGTGGGACAGAATAAAGCCATTTCCCGGTTAGAAACCCTGGTGCAGTCCTTAAATCATCACTTTATTATTTTTTCTGGTCCACCAGGACAAGGGAAAAAAACACTGGCTAAAGCTTTTGCATCGGCCATTTTAACCACATACGGCAATCCTTTCCATGGTGAAGAACCTGGATTAACTGGTATGGCAAAGATCGACCAAGCAACGATTCGCCATTTGTTTGTTGCGGGTACTCATCCCGATTATTTTGAAGTGCTCATCGGTGAAGAGGGCAAAATTATTCCCGTTGATCGCGTACGCGATGTGGTTGCCGATGTTGAGATGCTGCCTCAGATGGGACGCTACAAAGTGTATTTAATTGAAGGTGATGGACTTAACGAGGCCGGTCAGAATGCTTTGTTGAAGACCTTAGAGGAACCGCCAAATTATGCAATTTTCCTTCTCACAATCAGTGGACAGAATCGTCTGCTCGAGACCATATATTCCCGTGGAGTAGAGATTCATCTTAGTGCTAATAGCGAGACGGAAATTGCCACAATTCTGGAAAGGGTTTTTACGGACAAGGACGGTATATCCTTGGCTTTGCCGGCAAAATTTGCCAACGGCTGCCCCGGTCGAGCCATAGATTTGGCAGCCAGTGACTGGTTTATGCCTGTGCGTCAGGAGATATTTGAGTTGGTGCAATTGTTGTTGACTGCAAAACCAGCACATATTTTAGAAAAAGGATGGACCTTGTTTGAGGCTTATCGAGATCAAGAGATTAACTTGTTTGATTTGTTGACAGCCTGGCTGAGAGACTTGTTGCTCTGTTGTGATCCTCGTGTCTCCTCGTCCCATCTAATTAATTTTGATGCGGTTCAGGATTTGCGTAATTTGACGAAAAAATGCGCTAACCCACAAAAAAATATTGTGGGGGCACTAAGTGTAATCAATAAGGTACGAATGGCTCGACATTATAACGGGAATTTTGAAATATGTATTCATTATCTGCTATTGCAGATGCGTAAGGAGTTGCAATATGCCTAATATCGTCGGTATACGCTTCCACGATGTAGGAAAGGCGTATGACTTTGAGACGAATGGCTTGACTATTCGACGAGGGGATCCGGTGATTGTTGAGACAGTCCAGGGCATTGAATTGGGATTTGCTGCCAACGACAGCCATGATATTTCCCTTGACAAAGTTGAAAAAAAATTAAAACCAGTTCTGCGTATCGCTACCGACAGTGATCTAGAACAATATAATCAAAATTTAGAAAAAGAACGCGAAGCATTCTTTATTTGTCGCGATAAAATAGAGGAACACGGTTTAGACATGAATTTAGTTGGCGTCGACTTTACGTTCGACGCTAGGAAGATCATCTTCTACTTTACATCGGACGGGCGAATTGACTTTCGCAGATTAGTTAAGGATCTAGCCCAAATTTTCCATGTGCGCATTGAATTGCGTCAAATCGGCGTGCGCGACGAAGCACGTATGATAGGTGGTGTGGGGATTTGTGGTAGGGAATTTTGCTGTTCTTCATTTTTAAAGAATTTTGTCCCAGTATCGATCAAAATGGCAAAAGGTCAGGGGTTATCAATGAACCCCTCAAAGATTTCTGGCTGCTGTGGTCGACTGATGTGCTGTCTTATGTATGAGCAAGATGCATACAGTAGCGCTCGTCGAGGACTGCCCAAGCTTAAATCTATAATTGATACACCCGAGGGACGGGGCAAAGTCATGGGCGTCGAGACATTGAAAGAACAGGTCAAAGTGATCCTTGAGGATGATCCGGAAAGGGAAGTTCGAGTCTACACAAAATTAGATTTAGGTATTAAACCTCAAGAAACCATGGCGGAACGCCTCGGTGAAGATGAAAGTGAATGGCAGGACTTGTCGTTTGATGACGATGACATACTGCTGGAGTTGGAAGACGACACCATCGACCTGGATGCTATTTTTGAAGATTGGGATATGCCTGACGAAGGCATGGATCGCGATCTCCCCGATGATAGACAAAGGGATGTGAAGGATCATCGTTCTGATGCCCGGAGCGATAAGAAAAAGACGACTCAGCGGCTGGGTAGACCGGCAGAAAAAGATTTTGTTCCCCATCCTGTCAAGCAAAAGAAAACCCGTTCTAGTCGTTCCAATCGGCGTTTTAAATCTAATTCAAAGGACAAGAGTGAACAGAAATCTCGTGAGGCTGGTGACAACGCAAATAACAAACGGCGTAGCAAAAAGCGCAGATCATCTCGGTACAAAAAGAAATCAAAGAAGTCTGGTCCTACGACCGGTTTTAGACCTGTAGAGAAAAAGCGAGATTAGTGTTTTAGATCTGGTTTGTAAAAGTTATCAAATATAACATCGAAAATTAATCGAGTCATGTGTTAAATTACTGTTGAGGTCTTTAGAGTACAACATATTTACTCGATTAATTTAGTTTAATTGGATGGGATTTAGTAAGTCCGAACTAACCTGATATAACAATATTGCTAAACTTCATGATAACTTTAAAAAAATAAAATTAAGCCATTGCTAACTGGTATAAGGACGTTTAAAGCCTAAGCTAACCGACAAATTCAGATGAAAAAAGGCTGTATTTTTCAAAAATATTAATAAATTGGTTTGCAAACCCCAAAACACAGTGATATACTAAAGCCACGATAAAACTAGGAGGTAACAATTATGGCTTATGTAATTTCTGATTCTTGTATTTCATGTGGCGCTTGTGAAGGTGAGTGCCCAACAGGTGCAATCTCAGCTGGTGATTCTCAATATGTTATCGATGCCGGAACTTGCATCGACTGTGGCGCTTGCGAGAGCGTATGCCCAGTAGGAGCTATTTCTCCAGAATAAGAATTACTAATCAAATTTAAAATGAACCTTTTGATACAGGAGAGTCTGAGGACTCTCCTAATTATATTGTGAGCTATTTGAGTTTAACAGTTTGTTCGTGATTTTTAGTTTTATAACGGGAATCTGACTGAGGTTTAAACGGGAATCTGACTGAGGTTTATTTTTAAAAAAGTTAATTGTACAGTAAGCTTCCATAGATGGTAAACTTGAACCAAATAGGAGGCCTTTTTTATGCCAAGCCACAGCGCAAATTCATTTATACCGATGGAAATTCCATTGTATTTTGATGAGACCAGCGAGGATTTACAGTGCGGGGGTTTGCGTTTGATTCAAAAAAAACAAGGTTTCCGATACGGTGAAGTGGCTGTCGTATTGGCTCATTATGCGCATCAACATTGGTGCAACAATCGCAGAAAAGAGCCTTTTTTCGTAGAACTAGGTAGCCACTGTGGCGTTGTTTCTATTTTGTTGGCTTCTCTTTGTCCTCAGGCGTCCGGTGCAGGTATTGAATTAATTGAGAGGCAGGTAGACGTAATGTCGCGTAACATTGCTTTAAATCGCTTGCAGAAGCGCCTCGTTACCCTGCAAGGAGACATTCGACAATTGGCAAAACCACAGAGTGTCTTGCCCGGAGGTTTACGCAATCACAGTGCCGACATGGTGGTTTGTAATCCGCCTTTTGGCGTTCCCTGTCGCAGTTTGCCACGCCAAGTCAAACGGGAATATGAGTACGAGAATTTTGTTGCGAGGGAAGAAATAGCATGTAATTTTGGTGAAATTTGTCGCCTGGCAGCTCGTCTTCTGAAAACACGTGGTCGCTTTATTTTTGCCCACCGCCCGGAGCGTCTGCCGGAACTATTCGCCGAATTGGCTCGTCACCAGCTCATGCCTGTGGAGATGATGCCGGTTTTACCCCACTTTGGAGATCGACCTTCAACAGTGATGGTAGCTGCGATTCGCAACGGCAAACCAGGCTCGTTTGATTTTCTACCGCCGTTAATTGTGCGAACGTTGAGAGGTCGTTATACTAAACAAATGAACGCTTTTATTGGTCAACCAGAGATCTATCATCCGGCACCAGGAGATCCTGTACTTGTGCAACGACTCCGCGGTCAAATGGAAAGTGATTGAGATCTTTTTGTAACAAGTCGTTGATCTTGTTATTGTATATTATTTCTGAGTGTATTATTCCAAGAAAGATATTATGCATTTGAATGTCGTCGATGAAAAAGGGTGTCTCTATGTCGTCGGGACGCCTATTGGTAATTTAGAAGATTTTAGCCCACGGGCACGTCGGATTTTGCAGGAAGTTGATTTAGTTGCGGCCGAAGACACGAGGATCAGCGGCAGATTACTGCGTCATTTTGGTATCGATAGCCCACTATTGAGCTTTCATGAACATAATGTAGCTCAACGATTGCCTGGGCTACTTGCCAGACTTAAGGGTGGGGCTCGAATTGCACTCGTCAGTGATGCAGGTATGCCCTGCATATCAGATCCTGGTGTAGAATTCGTGCGAGCTTGTAGGGAAGCCAACATTAAAGTCGTCGTAATTCCGGGTCCGACGGCTGCTGTGACCGCCTTAGTAGGTTCGGGATTCCCCAGTGAAAGATTTCTGTTTATCGGTTTTTTACCAGCCAAAGGTAAATCCAGACGGGAGGCGTTGGCAAAGCTGCGCACCTATGACGGTCTTACTGTTATTTTGTATGAAGCTCCTCACCGCCTGAGAAAGACCCTAGGCGATCTAGCGGAGCTCGGTCTGGGATCGGTCGAAATTGCTCTAGCTAGGGAATTAACTAAACGCTATGAGACCTATATTTTAACCACTGTCGACGAAGCTATCAGATACTATGAGACAACAGATCCTCGCGGTGAATATGTTTTGTTAGTAGACATGTCTGGGGTTGGGCAGGCGGGAGAGGCAGGGTCTGACTGCGACGGGACATTAGCGTCGGTAATAGATGATTCGGCGACATCTAATCTAGGATCTTGGTCATTAACCCAGGCCTATGGCGGCAAGGTATCAAAGGTCGAGGATCAATTGAGCTTAACACACCAACGCATCGCTTTGGCTACCCGCTTCATACTTGAAGGTATGTCGACTAAAGATGTTGTTGTTGCAATTCAAAAATGGGAAGCCGAACGTGATTCTGTCACAAAACGAAATGTTCTATATGAATGGATACAATCTTTAAAAGATTTTTTATATACAGAGGAGGGCAGCGAGGGTGAGGTATAGATTTGACTTGGAGGCGGGCGAACAAACTGAATCACGGTTAAACATGCCACCTAATTCGCCGCGGTTATATCGTAAAATGCGAGCCCATGATCAGACCGATGAATTTATTACATCTGAAGAATTAAGTGGTGAAGATGTTCGTCACGAACCGCCGGTAAGTACTGGTTTAGACTCTAAACGAACAGCCGTGCGAACGAAGTGGCGCCGGAAACAGAGGCGACGTCTGTCCGGAGTTCAGGTGGTCGGTCTATCATTTTTGATTCCCTTTGGGATTTTAGCTCTGGCTTTTATCTTGATGGGATTTTTTCCGTTTGGAGAGCGGACGCCGTTAACGATTGACCTGTACCATCAATATGCGCCATTTTTAGCTCAACTCAAGGATAAAATGACCCATGGGTTTAATTTATTTTATTCTTGGAATGGCGGTTTAGGTAATAATTTTTATGCCTTGTTTGCGTATTATTTATCATCACCTTTAAATATATTATTATTAGTTTTTCCAGTGTCCTGGGTGACCGAGGCAGTCACATTACTGACATTATTAAAAGTAGGAGCTGCCGGTGCATCTTTTGCTTACTTTTTGCGTAACGCATTTTGCATCTGGGGGGAGCAGACAGTCTGTCTCGATCCACCGTCGCGAAAGACGCGCTATTCCCGCACAGCTACTTCGTTTGCGGTTGTCATGACATCGTCCTTTTTTGCTCTTTCGGGTTTTATGTTGACGTATTCATGGGACATCATGTGGCTGGATGCCATCGCTTTAATGCCTTTGATGATGTTGGGGCTGCACCGACTGATACGAGACGGTCGCTTTATGACCTATGTATTGTCTTTAGCTTTGATTTTATTGTGTAACTATTACATAGCATTATTTATCTGTATTTTTACGGTTTTTTATTTTCCCGTCTGTTATTTTTCTCTTTCGCCAAATCTTAATAAAGCTCAGGCTAAACCTGGTCGTCACTTTTTGTTAAGGGCGTCCCAATTTGCCGGCGCCTCTCTCTTAGGTGCTGGAATCAGTGCAATCTTGACTATTCCCACTTATCTGTCTCTGCAGTTAACTTCGGCCAGTACCGACCAATTTCCCGAAGTCTGGTCGCTGCGATTTACTCTGTTTGATTTCATCGGACGGCATCTGCCGACGATGTCCCCTTCGATTCGGGACGGACTGCCGAATATATATACAGGTGTCTTGACATTCGCTCTGATTCCGCTCTATATCGCAGCCAAGCATATCCGCCTAGGTGAAAAGTTATTGCATTTAGGTTTGCTCGTCTTTATGTTTATTAGTTTTAACTTAAATGGGTTGGATTTTATCTGGCATGGTATGCACTATCCCAATCAACTGCCTTATCGCTATTCGTTCGTCTATAGTTTTCTCGTTCTCATTATCTGTTTTAGGGTATTGACCCAAGTGAGGACGTTTACTCCTCGTGCCATTGCGACAGCTTTTGGTGGTGGCATTTTATATGCTATTTTGGCTGAGGTAATTTCGCCGGACTTAGTCGAACATACTGCTGCGTACATTGCGATTATTTTGTTGATCGTCTATATGCTTATCACTCTATCTTTAGTCCGGAGGGTAGAGACGCTGCGCATGACGGCGCTGTTGCTCTCGATTCTCTGTATTGCCGAACTTTGTGTCAATACATTTTTGACGATTTATACCATCAATGAAAATGAATATTATACCAAGAGGGAAGACTTTAATAATGATATTCCGGCGGTGCGTCAGCGCATCGAGGAACTGGAAAAAGAAGATCCGTCTTTCTGGCGCATGGAGACGGTGCAGCAGAAAACAACGAATAGTCCTTCCCTATATAATTATCGAGGCTTCACTATATTTTCCTCAACTAGCTATGAGCGCACGGCTAAGTTGATGCGTGCCCTAGGTTACCATGGTAATAACATAAATAGCTATAAATATACTGCTTCTACGGCATTGTTGGACTCCCTATTTGGAATAAAATATATTCTTGATAAAAATGGAGAACAAGTGGATCCCTTGCTTGCCGAAGTTGATGCCACCGAGGCGGGGCGTCTTTACCACTTTGATGACGCCTTGTCAGTGGGCTATATGATGGGAACGGGACTTCGCTCTTGGGAGCCCCTTGACAGAAATCCTTTCCGCAATCAACAAGACTTGCTAAGGGCGGGTGGCGTTTCATCTGATATTTATCAATCCTTACCACTGGTTGACAGTAATTCAGTCGGTCCAGAGGACGTGACGGAGGAGAATGTAGCGATACCTTCGGAGTTAGGTATTTTGGACACAGGATATAATTACGCCCGTCCCGCCGGTTTAGATGTGTGGGAAATAAAGGTACAGTTGGTTGTTCCCCAGGATCAGCATGTTTACTTCTTTTTTGATCCCGACAAGCGGGCTAATTTCGAAGTTAAATACTATGAAGATGACACCCACCTTCAGGAAGAAGGTACTGAGATTACCCGGGTGGACATCAACGAGCAAGAGTTGGTAGATGCCGGGTATCGTCGCGCCGGGGAAGTAGTGACGGTCAAGATGAGGGCGGCGGCCGATGGTGCTTCGAATATAACCGCCTTTGCTGTCGGCATGGATCCTGCCGCGTACCGCCGGACAATGGATGAGTTGCAATCAAATCAGCTCCAAGTTACAGCCTTCAGCGATAATTATATTGAAGGAGAGATTACAGCGACAAATAGTGGTGATCTATTTTTAACAATTCCCCACGATGTATCGTGGCAAGTTTTAGTTGATGGACAACCAGGTGAATTGGAAATGGCTGCCAATGGTCTATCGTGTATCCCTTTGACAGCTGGCTATCACACCGTTGCAATGACTTTTATACCACCTTCGTTTAAAACAGGTCTTATAATAAGTGTTCTGTCTTTGGTTATTTTGATTGTGTTATTTGTTATTAACAGAAAGAAACACAAAGGACGAAAGGAATTTGATCCTGTTTATATTGATGTCATGGGTCTTGCCCGCGAAGCGACCGATTTGCCTAAGCGCTTGCGCGCCAATGAACAGGATGGGGTTGAGGCAGGGGTTGCTGCTCCACAACTTTTCCCTAATATAGAACAACAGTCGGATATCGGGCAGCAGACAGATGAATCCCAGATAGATGACGGACAATTAACGACAGAGACAGATCTTGCTGCGTTGGATGCAGGCGAAACAGGCGGTGAACTTGCAGCAGGTCACGAGTCGAAAGGTAATCGCCCGCTATCTTTTAAACCTCCTGAACTACCACCCACTGATCTCAGTGCATGGCAGGACAGTTGGCAAGGAGACGAAGTGAAAAAAATCCGTCTCAAAAAACAACCCCTTCAATTCCGCAGCGAAGCCGATGAGAATGAACCTAAAAAGATGTTGCCCAGTCCAGGTCTTGATCTCTATCGCCCACAGTTGCCGCCGGAGACTGCAAAGGATTACTCGACTAAGAACTCTCCAGATCATTCAGAAGATCAAGATTAAGAAATTGACGGATCTGGTGAGCATGACTGAGCACCGGTTGCCCGCTTCTCTGGAGACTAATTATTGGGATCGTCAATCAATACAGGGTGCTTATAAAATGAAGATGCAAGTTGAATATCCGATGTGTCATTTTGTTTCAAGGTGAATAAGCGTTTTTGGAGAGCTAGATAAACGGAGTAAAACGTCGATATTTGACGAAAAACGCCGAAAATTTAAGATATTTTGAAAAAACTCTTGACAGAATGACTTCCACTGCATAGAATGGACAAGCTTGAAAAAATCAGCGGCAATGGAAGATGCTGCAGATTGACTAAAATTGTGGAGGATAAGATTCAATGAGTACATATGTGGCAAAACCCGATGATATACAGCGCAAATGGTACGTCGTCGACGCCGCGGATCAGACATTAGGTCGTCTGGCATCGCGTATCTCTTTGGTTTTAACAGGCAAAAGTAAGCCTGAATATACACCATCGATGGATTGTGGCGACTACGTCATTGTTATTAACGCTGCTAAAGTAAATTTAACTGGTAACAAGTTGGCTCAAAAGACCTATAATTATCACACTGGCTATCCGGGTGGATTGCGTCAGATCAATTATGCGACGATGATGCAGAAAAAACCCGAGAGAGTGATCGAACTCGCGGTGAAAGGCATGTTGCCAAAGAATAAATTAGGTCGCCAAATGCTCAAGAAGCTGAAAGTATACGCAGATGCAGATCATAAGCATCAAGCCCAGCAACCAGAGCAGTTAGAGGTCTAACTCGGAAGAAGGAGGAGCAGATTTCATGGCAATCGAACAAAATTTTTCCTACGGCACAGGTCGTCGCAAAAATGCAGTCGCCCGCGTTCGTCTCTATCCAGGCAACGGCCGTATCATTGTTAATAATAAAGAACTTGACGAGTACTTTGGTCTTGATACGTTGAAAATCATTGTCCGTCAGCCCTTGACTGTTACGGGTGCTGAAAGTCGCTTTGATGTCATTTGCAAAGTTCATGGTGGCGGTTTAGCAGGACAAGCCGGTGCGATTCGTCACGGTTTGGCTCGCGCAATGGTCGAAGAAGATGCAGAGCAATACAAAGCGACGCTCAAAAGCGCAGGTTTCTTGACCCGCGACTCGCGCATGAAAGAACGCAAAAAATACGGTCTTAAGAAGGCTCGTAAAGCGTCTCAGTTCTCCAAACGTTAATCGTTGGCGTCGGAGGATCATTGATTCACAGCTCGTTGATCCTGTGTCAGAAAAGACCTGTGAATATGTGTATCAGAGACAACTATATGTTAATGCTCAAAGCCGAAGCGGTACAATTATGTGCTGCATCGGCTTTTTAGCTTCTGACTATTTTCGCACAATTTTAAAAGTCATATCAGGGTTCAAGGAACGTCGCCATTGGAAGCGGAAGAGATGACGTGTTAGAATTGCACAGAATAATATGCAACGAAATAGACTATAGTGGTGTTGTCATTTTAATTTAGCAAATTTGAGGTAACCATGATTAAAGATTCTAGGCAAGGGGCGAGCGACTGTTTTGTCGTTGTTGAGACGGAGAATCCCGCAACCACTCGGAGTGTGGGTGCTTGTTTTGCCCAAATTTTGATGAAAAATGACGTGGTGGCACTGGACGGTGACCTGGGGGCAGGTAAAACTTGTTTTGTAGGAGGGGTGGCAAAGGCTCTAGGTATCTCTGGGCGAGTGACCAGTCCAACTTTCACGTTGGTGACCGAACACCCCATCCCTAGGTCATTGGACACAGATGGTGAAGTTCTATTGGCAGGTGAGTCGAGGCGAGACAGGGATCAGCCCAATGCCCTCTATCATTTTGATGCGTATCGCCTGCCATGTTCTAAAGCCTTTTCAGACATCGGATTAATGGAATATTTTACAGCGGGTGGTGTCTGTTTTATTGAATGGGCGGAAAGAATACGTGCTCTGCTGCCCTCGCGCACATTATTTATCCGCCTGGAACGGCTTGTCAATAATTCTATTCTAGAGGACGAACCGTGTTTGGTTGATGGATCGATCGTGCTGCCGTCAGATGATCAACGTCGGCGTCTTACCTTTGCGGGCAAAGCAACCCGAATCAATGCATTCAAAGCTGCTTTAGAGCGACATAATATTGGAGTTGTTCAGGATGGATGTAGTTAATAGACAAATGTGTACGGATATAGATTTTTGCGGAGAAGATAACCAGGAATTTTTGAAAGCGGTTGCAGAATATCAGATACCATCCGATGTATTGGGGTTAGCTGTGGACACCACAGGGGCTTCGTGTAGTGTCGGTATTTTTCGAGGGGAGAAGCCATTGGTTGAATTGGTGATTGACCAAGGGAAAACACACTCAACGGTGTTGGTGCCTGCAATTGAGCACAGTTTAGACGTGATTGGAGCTTCTCCGTCCGACCTCAATTATTATATGGTTACGACAGGTCCTGGATCTTTTACTGGCATTAGAATTGGTTTAGCTACAGTTAAGGGTATGGCTTTTCCTAGTGCTGCACCTGTCATTCCCGTAACCTCCCTCGCTGCCCTCGCGGCTCCTCACTTGTGTTTGAACAAGCCACTGAATAATAGCCGTGATGCATCTACAGATCTGACTTTAAAAACAGCTGACCCTCTGGTTGTCTGCCAGTTAGATGCCCGTTCAGAACGTCTCTATGCCGCGGCAGTGTGGGGAGATACTGTCTTGGTTTCTCCTCAGGCGACGACGTGTCAGGCTTGGGCAGAAACTTTGGCAAAGGAGGTGTTGCCCAACTATTTGTCCGCCTCATCTCTCTCACCTCGGCTGATAGTTGTCGGCAGCGGAAGTGCAGCTTTGACCACTCATGCCGCTTGGTTTGATTCAATTTTAAGTCGCTTTGATGAAAAATTATCAATTGAACTGGTATCCGACCAGCGCATCCTCCCCCGAGGCGTTGCCTTGGCAGCTGCGCTGACGGTTGCTAAAAAAGGAACGGCCTCGGTAGTCAGCCCTACTGCTTTGTCAGCGTTTTATATTTCCCAGTCACAAGCTGAAAGATTGGCGGATTCACATGGCGATAAAAGTTGACTTGTGTTGGGCACAGGAAGAAGATTTAGCTGCCATAGCAAAATTGGAAGCGCGCTCATTCTCCGTGCCGTGGACTTATGATCAATTGCGTGCCGAATGGCAGCGACCGGAGGCAAGATTTTTGACAGCTTTTCTGCGACAGAGTGAAAGGCAGGTGGGCAAGACGGATCTGTTAGGGCGTTCTGAGCTGGTTTGTAGACATGAACAACGGTCCAATTGCGATAAAGGTTTGGATGATAGAGGCAACATCACGCAGCATATAGATTTTGGGTGTCTACTCGTCGGTTACCTATCCTGGCTCATTGTTCTGGACGAAGGTCAAATTGGTAATGTTTGTGTCCATCCTAATTACCGCTGTGAGCAGATCGGCGAACAACTTTTGCATAAATGCATAAGCCTTATGGAGGAAGATGGAATCAACCGCCTCACACTAGACGTACGAGAGACGAATTTGCCGGCTCGCCGACTATATGAAAAGGTTGGTTTTTACGAAGTGGGGCGACGACCTAATTATTACTTTAAACCGTCAGAGGCGGCGATTTTAATGGATTTTATTCCGGGAAAAAGTTAAATTAATTAAAAAAGTTGGACATTGATAGATGTGCAAACTAGCTAATAAATTTGATTAGTTTAAGGAATATATAGTTAATTTATTATAATAATTTTTGGCTCTTGTCATATAATTGACAATATTATAGATGGAACTTATACTTCCTTTTATAAGTAATCCTTATAGGGTGACGATCAACTCACATCGTTATTCCCGCACGAAGATTGTATTTTGTACGGCCGTGCACGAAGGAGTTTTTCATGAAAGTTAAAACGATCCAATTTAAATGTGATGAATCTCTTCACATGAAGTCTATTGCCATTTTAATTAAGAAGGCATCAGTTTTTGAATCAAGAATTTGGTTAACACAAGGTAGTCGCAAAGCGAATGCGAAAAGTTTGCTGGGCGTCATGTCGTTAGGTATAGAAGACGGCGCAACTATCGAAGTGTCGGCGGAAGGTTCTGATGAGGCTGAGGCAGTAGACACCATTGCTGCTTATCTGAGCAATCCAACTGTAGAATAATATATTTAGTGTTAGGCAGGAACTGTTTGGCACCAGAGAAGCAGAAACATCACGAATTTGAAGCCAGACTGGATCTGGTTCCTACGAGTCCGGGCGTCTATTTGATGAAAAACGCCGCGGGCTCTGTTATTTATGTCGGAAAAGCTATTAATTTGCGCAATCGTCTGCGGAGCTATTTCGGACCGAATCCCCAAGGCAATGAAAAAGTCCAAATGATGATTTCCCATATTCATGATTTTTCTTATTTGCTTGCCAATAATGAGTTGGAGGCTCTTGTCCTCGAGTCTAATTTAATTAAGAGATATCAGCCTTTTTATAATATTTTATTAAAAGATGATCACGACTATCCCTATCTTAAAATAACTATGAATGAACTCTATCCGCGGGCGTTGAAGGCTTATCGGATCGGGGCGGATGTGGACGAGGGCGCAAAGTATTACGGACCTTATCTAGCTGGAGATTTGTACCGGGCACTGCGCACTCTACACGCGATTTTTCCGATGAAGACATGCCGGAGAGTGTTTCCCCGGGATATCGGCAAGGAGCGTCCCTGTCTTAATTTTTATATACACAAGTGTATCGGTCCCTGTCGCGGCGACGTATCAGCAGCGGCTTATCGCAAAGTGATGCAGTCGGTGTGTGATTTCTTGGAAGGCCGTATCAATGATTTAACTAGGGATATGAAGGCAGAGATGGAACAGGCAGCTGCCGCCTGGCGGTTTGAAGAAGCGGCTGTATTAAGGGATCGCATTGCATCTCTAGAAGCGCTAATGACACAACAAATTGCAGTCAGTGATGTCAATGTGGACTGTGATGCCTTAGGACTGTATCGTCAAGGTCTAGAACTTTGTGTCTTAAAACTGGAAGTCCGTGACGGCAAGGTCAATGGTACTTCTACGTTTTTCCTTTCTGCAGAAGGTGAGACCGATGCATCTGTGCTTCTTGCTTTTCTAGGTCAACATTATCCGTCAGCAGCTGTTATACCCGAAGAAATTCTTGTTCCTATAGATGTGGACGACTCTGAATTCAGGGAAATGGAACGTATATTGTGGGAGATTCGCGGTCGGAAGCTGACTCTGCGTCGCCCTCAGCGCGGTACAAAACGGCAGCTCTTAAATATGGCAATGAAAAATGCCAAAGAAGCAATGCGTCGCCGTGATCTGATTAAAGGAACAGGTCGATCTACTGTTGACGAAAGCCTGCGTATGTTGGCGGATTTGTGCGATTTAGATATGCCGCCTGTGCGGATCGAGGCCTATGACATTTCCAATTTGGGGAAAGATGATCAAGCTTGTGGCATGGTTGTCTTTGAAAATGGACGAGCCAAGCGCAGTGCTTATCGCCGCTTCAAGATTAAATCTCAGGAAGGACAGGATGATTACGGTGCCATGGCAGAAGTCATTATGCGCCGCTTTACCAGATCGCCTGATGACATGAAGTTTGGCGCTTATCCGGATTTAATTTTATTAGACGGCGGCAATAACCACGTGAGCTATATAACAAAAACTTTAAAAGAAATAGATGCGCCGCCGGTGGCAGTGGCAGGAATCGTAAAAGACGGTCGTCATCGAACGCGCGGTCTTGCCCTTGGTGACGGTGTCGTAGCCGAATTGGCTCAACGATTAGGTGTTGCTCGGGGAACGTTTGCTAAAGCTCACATTGAACCGGAAAAATTAACTGAGTACAGTCGGGAACAAGAACTGGCTTTGCTGCGCTTTTTAACATCTATACAGGACGAAGCCCATCGCTTTGCGGGACGTTACAGTGACACTTTGGGGAAAAAAAGACGCCTCAAGTACCGACTGGAATCTATTCCTGGCATCGGTCCAGGTTTTCGCAAAAAACTCATGCAGGAGTTTAAGACGATCAAACGTATTTCTGAGACTGAACCTGAGGTTTTAGCCGCTCGCGTACCTGGATTAGGGCATCAGAGAGCCCAGGCTATCTATGATCATTTTCACCCACCGGATGAAACTTCTACTATAAAAAAAGAGCGCAATGAGGCTGAATAAATTAACGTAGTCGACAGGTTTAGGTCGGTTGAGAAAGTTTTTAGAAAAGTACTTTATTTTGCTCATAGTCGTTAGATTATTATATAGGTAGAAATTTTCGTAAGGGAGGATTTTTTATGAACGTTTGGGGTATAGCAGATCCCCATCTTTCGTTGTCGACGGACAAACCGATGGATATTTTTGGCGACCATTGGGAAGATCATCACGAGCGGATCGCGGAGACTTGGCAAAGCTGTGTTAGTCCTGAGGACGTGGTCTTGCTTCCAGGTGATATATCTTGGGCGATGACTTTGCCGCAAGCGGCAGAAGATCTCCGCTTTTTAAATGATTTGCCCGGTCAAAAAATTATTGGACGTGGCAACCACGACTACTGGTGGTCCACGCTGCGCAAGATTGAGCAATTTTGTGCTGACCAGTCCTTTTCGACACTGCGCTTTATGCGTCACAATGCTTTTCGTATAGGTGAGCCAAATGGTCAGCAAATCGTTGTCTGCGGCACTAGAGGGTGGATCAATCCGACAGACAGTACATGGCAGAAAAATAGTGACGAAAAAATTTATTTGCGGGAAATAGCCCGTCTCAAATTAGCATTGGAAGAAGCGTTGAAAATCCACGAAGACGAAATGCCATTGTTAGTAGCTTTACATTATCCCCCCTTTAATCGCGGCAATCCCAGCGGCAGCAATGGGTTTATGGATACCATGCAAGCGTTTTCCGTTGATATGTGTATTTTTGGTCATGTCCACGGCTCAAGCGCCCGCTTTATTCCTGAGGGGAGGATCAATGACATTGAATTCATCAATGTCGCCAGTGACTATATTAATTTTAAACCACGTCTCCTCTGGTCATCGACAGCGGGATTTGTTCAGCATAAATGATTGAAGTATAATTCACAGTGAAATTTGATTTACAGAGATTTAAAGGCACGATAAAATTCAGTTAATATATCAATTGATGTACAGGTGACAACCATGGCTAAAAGTATGACTGGGTTTGGCCGCGGCGAGGCACAAGTCGAAGGCAAAACCCTTAGCGTTGAAATAAAATCCGTAAACAATCGCTATTGCGATGTCCAAGTAAGACTACCGCGTTCTCTTTTTGCTCTAGAACCTCAATTTCGCAGAAAATGTCGAGAGGTGGTTCAGCGTGGGAAGTTAGATGCTACTGTAATCTTTGTCGACTTAGACAGCGAAGAACGAACCATCCACATCAATCATCAACTAGCTAAGTCCTACGATGGTGCAATCAAATCCTTGAGCGAGGGTTTAGAGCGACCGTGGATTCCTGATGTGCGCTATATCAGTCAGCTTCCAGAGGTTATGACGTTGCAGGATAATGCACCCGATGTGGAGGTTATTGCCAAACTTTTAGAAGTTGCGCAAACTCAAGCCCTAGAGGAGTTGAATCAGAGTAAAATTAAAGAAGGTGTATCTCTGACGGAAGATATCAGCTGCGGTTGTAATGAATTGCTAAACTTATTGAAAGACGTTAAGGAACGAGCTGCTCAAGTGCCGCTGCTATATAGAGACCGGCTTCAGGAGAGGCTGCAATTGTTGTTGTCGCCAGAACAAGAAGCGTTATTTGATGAGCAGCGACTTGCTGCAGAGGTTCTGTTGTTTGCGGATAAAGCTGATGTACACGAAGAGATTGTACGGCTAGAAAGCCATTTGCGGGAGATGTTGGTTCTGGTTCGCAAAAATAATGCAGTTGGCAAAAAACTAGATTTCTTTTGCCAAGAAGTTAATCGGGAAATCAATACTATAGGTTCAAAGGTAAGTGACCTAGATCTCACCCGACAGGTGGTTGAGATGAAGTCAATTCTTGAAACCATACGTGAACAAGTGCAAAATATAGAGTAATTGTGTAACAATAAACTTGCTCATAGAGCGGAAGGAGAAGTAAGTGAAGGGACATTCGTTTATCGAAATTGGCTTTGGCAATCTCATTAATGTCGATCGCACGATCGCGGTTGTCGGACCGGACTCGTCACCCATCCGCCGTATAGTACAAGACGCCAAAGATCGCGGTGCCGTTATTGATGCATCCTCGGGTCGTAAAACCAGAGCTGTTATTATTATGGAGAGCGAACAAATTGTCATGTCCGCTTTAACACCCGAAGAGATTGAGCAAAACATGAGGGAGGCCGTTTGTGATCAATGAAAGTGTAAGCAGCAAATTTGTGAACTTTAAGAAAGGTCTTTTGATTTGTCTTTCGGGACCATCTGGTGTGGGAAAAGGAACAATCATCGAGGCGCTGAAATTAGCTGGTACACCTCTGACGCATTCTATCTCTATAACCACTCGTCAACCCCGTCCTGGAGAAATCGACAACGTATCCTATTATTTTCGCTCGCGAGAGCATTTTCATGAACTTCTTGAGACTGGAGAAATTCTTGAACATGATGAGTATTGTGGAAATTTATATGGCACACCACGGGCGCCGATCGAAGCACTTTTAGCTGAAGGAACCGATGTCATTATGGATGTGACGGTACCGGGTTCCTTGGAAACTATAGTCAATTTTCCTGACGCCATCAGTATCTTTTTGTTGCCGCCATCTTTTTCTGAGTTACGACGCCGGTTGACCAATCGCGGAACCGAGAGTGCAGACGTCATTGAGCAGCGCATGAAGAAGGCCATCTACGAAGTGCGACAGGCAGCAAAATTTAAATATATTATTGTCAACGAGGACGTCAATCAAACGGCTAAAGTAATTCACCATATTTTAGATGCCGAACGTCACCGGTCGGAGCGCTGTATTGGCATTGAAGACTATATCTTGGGCAGGTAAAAATTTTAGATGATTGAGGTTCGTTGAACGATATATGTCCAATACATAATCTATTTCAAGTACATATGCAGTGTGTATTATATGCAATATGTTTAAATTTACAGTGTGTTCAAATCTGACAAACGATTGTATCATTATCAAACATATAATTGAACACAGATGAAGAGAAGTGATATTTGACCACAAGATTGATGTTTAATCATTTAATTGTGAGAGATTTTGAGATTAGGACATATAGCTTATGCCCCGTTTTAAACATATAGAGAAGGCCGAAAGGGTCGCTGAAAAAGCAAGGATTAAACAAAAGAAAATCAAAAAAAGGCCTTTATTAGGTGAAGGAAACACGCTATGGCAGCGTATTCGCTCAGCTCCTCACGCCCGCGGTTATACTGAATTTTTATTCTATTGTATATTTTTGTTTGTTCTCGCTTTTTTTGTCGATCAACCCGCCACAATTTTCCGCGGTTATTTGAATATTATCTTATCGCCATCCCATTTGATTACTGATTATGTAGCGGTCGGCGGTCTTGGAGCAACTTTTTTAAATAGTGCATCGGTTACACTTTTAAGTTTAATTTTCCTTTATTCTCGCAGGGTAAAAATATCCGGACCAATTATTGCAGCCCTTTTTACGATGAGCGGATTTGCGTTTTTTGGAAAAAATATATTAAATTCCGTGCCAATTATGATGGGAAGTCTGATTTATTCCATCGTTAGTCAAATTTCATTTTCCCAGGTAGCGATTATCAGTTTATTTTCCACTGCCTTAGGACCTATGGTAAGTATGCTGTGGTTAGGTGTAGGCTTGAAACCTTTAATTGGTATACCCTTAGGTATTCTTATCGGTTTACTGATCGGATTTATTTCGCCGCCTTTGGCAGGATCATTTTTGCGTTTTCATCGTGGTTATAATTTATACAATGTAGGATTTACAGCCGGTATCATAGGTATGGTTTTTACGGCGTTATTGCGTATGTTTGATGTAAAAATGGAACCTATTTTATTGATATCTACAGAGCACAGTCTATTATTAGGCATCTTTATAGGTCTCTTGAGTTTATTATTAATTGTCACAGGTTTATGGCGAAAACGAGACGCTTGGAAAGAATATACAACCTTGTTAAAACAACCTGGCCAGTTGATAACAGATTTTACAAAACACGTAAGTGTGGAGACAACCCTCTGCAACATGGGCATTATGGGACTCCTCAGCTGTGGTTATATCATCGCGTTGGACGGCACGATCAATGGTCCGGTTATAGGTGGCGTGTTGACGGTTATTGGATTTGCAGCCTTTGGTGTACATCCTGGAAATGGTCTTTCGGTTATGCTGGGGGTTGGGTTGGCCGCTATCACGAACAATGTGCCTTACAATGATACATCTGCCATCATAGCTGCTCTTTTTGGTACTACACTTGCTCCCCTAGCCGGTCAATATGGTACATTTGTAGGTGTAATCGCTGGATTTATTCATATGGCTATGTGCCTCAATGTCGGCTATTTGCATGGGGGCATCAATTTGTATAACAACGGATTCTCAGGTGGGTTTGTGGCCGCAGTTTTAGCGCCACTGTTAGAAGATTGGCAGATCAGAAAGAATAAAGGTAAAACTAAATGAATTTAGAAAATAAAGTAGACCGATGGGTTTTACATGAACTCGTAAATTTTTATTTTACTTTAAATGCTCAGAACATGGACATTAAATTAGAGACAGACCATATGGGCAATTTGACGATCCACGCGTCTGGTCAGATTCCACAGATTGACGATGTAGACCTGAAGGCATTACAGAAATCTTTAGACAATGGTCGGGCAGCTGAAGTAGAGCTGTATTATGGTTATTTGGCACTTGTGCAACAGGATGAAGTAAATCTGGAGCTACTGGGAGACTTGATCGACTGGGGCAAAGCATCAATTGAAGGCGACATGCTCTATGTGTCGGTCTTTAGAGAAGTGTAATGTGTCACAGCTTAGTTGAAAGAATCATGGGAAAACATTTATCAAATATCAAAGTAAATAACTATGTCCAGTCGATGTCATTTTAAATGGTTGACAGATATGGACTTGCAGCTTGTATAACCAACGGTTATAATTATTAGCTAGCTCAAAAATATAAATTAAAGTTTTAATTGCGCTTTCACATATAACTTTAAATTGATCAAGTGTTTAAATTATAACTACTTCTGAATGAATCTAAATGAGATTGACGATTTATTTTGCTTGACTTGTAGAGGAGGAAATTATGCTCGTAAAGCCACCTATGGAGAAATTGTTGCCGCGGACCGAGAATCGTTACACTTTGGCAATCTTAGCCGCAAAGCGCACCCGCCAGTTGGTTGCTGGTGCCTGCCCGATGGCTGAATCAGACACACCTAACCTAGTTACCATGGCAAGTGAAGAAATTGCCGCGAACAAGATTATTGAAGTTCACGGCAACGTAGATCCAGTTGTTCCTCTGCGCCCTGATGTCGAAGTTGAGCGCCAGGCCAGGCTTACAGAAGAAGCCGAAGAGGCCAGCTTAGATGCACTCCGCAATAGTATAGGAGTGACAGAAGATGATGAGGAAAAAGTTTCTGAAGCACCCCGTTCGATGATTAAAATTCTTGACGCAGAGAACGAGGTTGTCGATGCAGAAGATTATTTCCGTGACATTGATTTTGAGGACGAAGAAGATGATGATTTGCAAATTTTGACTGATTTGTTCTCGGGTGAAGCTGACCGCTTGGCTGCCGAAGCAGAATATAATGAAGAATTTGAAAATGAAGAAACAACTGTCGATGAAATTAATGAAGATATGTCAAATGAGGAGGATGAATAAGTGAGTAACGGGTTGACAATGGATAAACTAGTCGCTTTGGCGAAGAATCGCGGCTTTATTTTTCCAGGCTCGGAAATTTACGGAGGATTGGCCAATTCATGGGACTACGGTCCGATGGGTGTTGAATTAAAGAATAATGTCAAACGTGCATGGTGGCAGAAGTTTGTACAAGAGAGTCCTTACAATGTAGGAATGGATTCCGCTATTTTGATGAATCCAGAGGTTTGGGTTGCCTCAGGTCACGTTGGTGGCTTTAGTGATCCCCTTATGGACTGTAAATCTTGTCGAGCCCGTTTCCGAGTTGATCAGATGATTGAAGATTGGGCTGCTAAACAGGGCGAAACAGTTGTGACTGAAGAGATGGACAATGACCAGATGGCAGAGTTCATTGTTGAAAAGGAGATCCCTTGTCCTTCTTGTGGTGGTCATGACTTCACCGATATCCGTAAGTTCAACCTAATGTTTAAAACTTTCCAGGGGGTCACCGAAGATAGTAAGTCCGAGTTATTCTTAAGACCCGAGACGGCTCAAGGTATCTTTGTCAATTTCCGCAATGTACAGCGGGCATCGCGGAAGAAAATTCCCTTCGGAATTTGTCAGATTGGTAAATCCTTTCGCAATGAAATCACGCCCGGCAACTTTGTTTTTCGCACACGGGAGTTTGAGCAAATGGAATTGGAATTTTTCTGCGCTCCAGGCACCGGTATGGAGTGGTTTGAGTATTGGCGCAAGTTCTGTTACGACTGGATGCTGTCATTGGATTTAAAAGAGGACGAATTGAGAACACGGGATCACGGTCCGGAAGAATTGTCTTTCTATTCTGAAGCGACGACTGACTTTGAATTCTTATTCCCTTTCGGCTGGGGTGAGCTCTGGGGTATTGCGAATCGTACGGATTACGATTTAAAACAGCACATGGAGCACGCCCACAAAGATATGTCTTATACAGATCCTCAGACCCAGGAGAAATATATTCCTCACGTAGTTGAGCCCTCCCTCGGTGCTGATAGAATCACCTTGGCCTTTATGTGTTCTGCATATGACGAAGAGACTTTGGAAAATGGTGATACTCGGACCGTAATGCGATTCCATCCGGCATTAGCGCCCGTCAAGATTGCCATCTTGCCTTTGTCGGCTAAGTTAAGTGAAAAAGCCGCTGAACTATATGCGCCTTTAGCCAAACACTGGGCAGTCGAATTGGATGATCGCCAGAGTATCGGTCGTCGTTACCGTCGCCAAGATGAAATTGGCACACCCTACTGCATCACTTATGACTTTGATTCTTTAGAAGATCAGTGCGTAACGATCAGAGAGAGGGATTCCATGGAACAAGTTCGGGTGCCAATCAGTGAGTTGACTGAGTGGTTTACAGGTAAGTTTGACTTCTAAAGCTAAGCTCAATTTCAACAGACGACTTTTTAGAATGAACTTTATAAAGAATATATAAAGCGCCGCAATGACATCAATTCAGACGTCAGGTCGGCGCTTTTGCTTGGTCTAAAATATAAGTTTAAATTTAAAAAGCATTATCATTGTGAATATGCACACAAAACGCCCGGAAGGGTTGTAAGAAATTACAAAAATAAGAAAAAGGATTTGACAAGAGAGGTTGAGAGGGGTTATTATAGCAAAGCGCCTTGCGAGAGCAGGGCCTCGGACCTTGAAAATTGAACAGTGAAAACACAATGCTTAAACGA
>JAAYOA010000141.1 GCA_012520525.1 Clostridiaceae bacterium
CCTGAGCAGGACAGTTTAAATATTCTTGGTCGCATTATGCAGGGCGGTCAGGAGAAAGTAAACGAAAGTGGTGCTGTTCTGGCAGGCGGACATTCTATAGCTGACGATTCGGTTAAATACGGTCTGTCTGTAAGCGGTATTTTACATCCAGATCGCATAATTCAAAATAATACGGGTCAAGCTGGCGACCATTTAATTTTAACTAAACCTCTGGGGGTAGGGATTGTCTGTACCGCCGATCGCATGGGGGAAGCGTCATCAAAAGCGATGCAGCAAGCTGTGACATCGATGACGACGTTGAATCGCCAGGCAGCTGAGGTAGCTCGAGACTATGAAATTCATGCCTGTACCGATGTAACAGGATTCGGGTTTTTAGGTCACATCAGTGAAATGATTAAGGATCGGCTGGGGGCTCGCATAGACTCTCTGAGTGTACCCCACATTCCTGAAGCAGTTCACTATGCGGCGGAATTTTATATAACTGGTGCGGGACAAAAGAATCGCAGTTTTGTGGGAGACAAAGTTAAATTTCAACATATACCATTTGGTATGGAAGAAGTTTTATTTGATCCACAGACTTCAGGTGGGTTGCTCTTTGCAGTCGCTCCCCAAGATGCAGTATCATTTTTGAGAGCTCTCCAGGCGGAAGGACTGCCAGCTGCTGATTGCGGTCGCTTGACGGACCGAATAAACGCCATCGAGGTGTTTTAATGGAATAAACTGTATTTTAAGGTTAAGACAATATTTGGTAATTGTTTTGACACCTTTTAAAAGAACATAATTAAACAAAAATAAAAGTAAAGGAGATATGTATGAAAACTTTAGATATGATTGGCAAGGCTTGTCCGATACCTGTTATTGAAGCAAAAAAATTGTTGCTCCATATGGCAGCCGGCGATTCGCTTGAAGTCACGGTTGATAATCAAGCCGCTGTGGACAATTTAAAAAAACTAGCAGCTCAACGGGGCGATGATGTATCTAGTCAGACGCTGAGTCCGAAAGAGTTTAAAGTAGTCTTTGAAGTTCAGTCTGATCCGGGTATAGTTGAACCTGTGGAGGAAGTGGACTTTTCTTGTGATGTGGGCGGCAGAAGTCATCGCGTAGTTGTTTTTTCGTCGGATATCATGGGCGTAGGTGATCGTGCTTTGGGTGAAACTCTTATCAAAGGATTTATCTATGCTTTAAATGAGGTCACGCCTCTGCCTGACGTGTTATTATTTTATAACTCAGGGGTCAGGTTGGCACTGCAAGATTCGCCGGCTCTCGCGGATTTAAAAGCCCTCGAAGAAAAGGGTGTCGATATCATGGTCTGCGGTACATGCCTTAATTACTATGAATTAACTGATCAGCTTGGTATTGGCACCATTGTCAACATGTATTCTATCGTCGAGCAGTTGACCCTCGCGACACATATTATTAATCCGTAAATGCCATAATTTTAATTGCAACGGAGGAAATTATGCAACGTCATATTATTGTTGTTCGGGGTGCGGGTGATATTGCCACTGGATCGATCCAAAAACTTTGGCGTGCGGGCTTTCGTGTCTGCGCCCTTGAGACTGAAAGACCCAGTGCGATTCGTCGTTTGGCTGCATTGAGTGATGCGGTTTACGACGGAGAAAAGGTAGTAGAAGATTTGCGAGCCGTGCGCTGTGAAGACGTGGCGGCCGCTTTTCAGGCTATGGATGCAGGGGATGTGGCAATTCTAATCGATCCGGACTGTGAGTCTTTGCCGGAGTTAAAACCTATTGCCTTGGTAGATGGTATTTTAGCAAAAAAGAATCTAGGTACGCAGCGGGATATGGCTCCTGTTACAGTTGCTCTAGGACCTGGTTTTATTGCCGGTGAAGATGTGGACGTGATTGTGGAGACAATGCGGGGGCATCATTTAGGACGACTGATTTTTGAAGGTTCAGCCATTCCAAACACTGGGGTTCCGGGGCTTGTTGCTGGCTTTGCTGCGGAACGAGTGATTCACTCGCCTGCGGCAGGTGCGGTGCGTCCTCGTCGCCATATCAAAGATATAGTGGAGGCTGGGGAGTTGATGGCAGTCATCGAACCAGAGGATGGAGGCGAATCTGTACCTGTGTTGGCGACGATAAAAGGTGTGATTCGCGGCATGATTCCGGACAGATTTGTAGTACCTAAAGGTTTTAAAATTGCAGATATTGATGCTCGTCTGGATCAGGTGAACTATTGTGATACGATTTCTGACAAGGCGCGCTGCGTTGGTGGCGGCACTTTGGAAGCTGTTCTCTACATGCTAAATCGACGTGGCTTAATATAATTAATTAATGAACAGCTCCCGCATTTATTCGCGGGAGCTGTTTAATTCATCAGTTAACTCTGGGATAAGTAGTTATTGTGATAAATGCATTTAATATATTTGTTGGTCGTTATAACATATAGTTGCCGCTTTCGGATTGTTCCCACACTAACATTCTTTGAAATTTATCCAAATAAAAAGGTATTTAATAACCGGGTGTATAAATGATTTTATATAAGAATAGAGAGAATAAATGGATTGAGACTGATCAGTTGTCAGAAGCTATAAACATAACACTGCCTAAAAGTTACAATTCACTCCGTTTTATAAGTGTTGTCGGAGCTGGTGGTAAGTCTACAGTTTGCAGACGGTTGGTCAGAGAGTGGAGTAAACTGGGGTTACGGTCTGTGTTGACTACAACTACCCATATTTTAAAAGAACCTGGCATGCCATTTTTTGATAACTTAGATGCCGCAGCGACATTTTTAAATGACAAGGTGGGACCAATTGAACTGGGCTGTGAACGGATGATTTCCCCTTCTAAAATTAAAGTAACATCGCTGCCCATTGAAACTCATATCCAACTTAAAGAAATAGCGGATCGAGTTGCCTGCGAAGGGGACGGTGCCAGTTGCAGACCGGCTAAATTTCCTAACTGGCACGAGCCAGTCTTTTCGCCTGTGACTGACTTATCTATTGTAGTTTGGGGATTGTCGGCACTGGGACAGCCTCTTGCTGAAGTGTGCCATCGTCCCACATTAGCTGCCCAATATTTAGGTTGCCAGGAGACAGATCTTTTAGATGCTGCGACTTCTGTAAAATTAATTCGCGGTGGATATTTACAGCGCAATACATCAGTAGTTGAGAGTTACGATGGGGAGTTGAATCCCTTTTTTGAAACGCTGAGTCCGCCGGAAAATACACCGTATGTCGTTGTTTTGAATCAAGCCGATGACCCAGAACATATCGCTCTGGCCAAAGAAATGGCGTCGGCCTTGACACCGACGCCTGTCTTAATTACACAGCTTTTAAAATTTTAAGCTTTCTGACACAGTGGGTGACAGATCGCAACGGTTAGAAAACGATGACCTCGTAGCCGTCGTCGACAAAACTGAGTGTTCCTGCATGTCCATTCATATCGTCTAGGAAGGGGATGCCGGAAGCTTTGTTCGTATCGTAGACCTCTAAGACCTTTGAACAGGCGAGGCAAACACCTGCGATTGTGCCATCTTCTTTGAGTGACAGATAGAGCTTATTTTCGTCTTTTTCTAACTCGCCAATTAATGTACAAGCTTGTCCTTCAATAACAATTTTGACGTCGTGACCGCCACCTTTGAGTTGTTTGGCGTTCATCAAAGCGTGCAAAAAGCACATTTTTTTGCCTTCCATGGCATAAATTAATATTTTCTTCATGGTATTGCCCTTTCTTATGGAGCGATTGTGTGGTGAGTCGCGCTCCTAGTTGAACGGATACGATTATATAAATTTTACCATGCATTGATCTATTGCGCGAAGTCACTAGATCAACAGCAGTAAATTTGTAGTAAATTTGGTATTGACAAAAAACAAGGTCAATATATAATTGTTAATATTCCATTCGCACCATTGGCTCAGTTGGTAGAGCAACTGACTCTTAATCAGTGGGTCCAGGGTTCGAGTCCCTGATGGTGCACCACATAAAGACGCTGTAATCTCAACGATTACAGCGTCTTTATTTTTGCCAATTTAATTCAATCTACCAAAATATCTGTTATCTTATTCACCGTGAATCTGTTTCTTCGATTGAGGACTTAGGACAGTTGGTATATGTTCTTTGATCTAATAGCATTCATGGAACAGAAAGCCGGTAAATCAAGTGCTGATTAAACCCATTTGTACCCAAACTGTACAATTCATTAATTTACTCCGAATTATATTTTTAACTGTACAATTCATAAATTTACAATGTGGAATCAGAATCAATCCAGTCCTTCGATACTGTAAGGCTTGATACTGACATCCCTTGCCCTTGCGCCAGTAGTCGGTTGACCGACTAACTCGCCTGATATGCGGACACGTCGACCGTCGTAAGGAATAACATCGTCTGCTGTAACTTGACCGATTAAAAAGATTTCCATATCTGAGGCGTTATAGACTTCGCCAAAGTCTCCAATCACATCGATGGGTTGGTCGGGAACAAAGAGGAAGTAAGATATCTCACTGCCATTTCCAGGATGAGTTAAGATCCGATGCTGAATCCGACCGGTCAGCACCACATCGCCGTTATTGTATGTGGGTGTAATTTCAACAGGTGGTTCTGTTACAGCCTCGCTGGTTGCTACAGTTGTAGAAGGCGTCTGGGTTGATGGCACTTCGGTCGGTGTTGTTTCACTCATCTTGGGACCGTCTTCATCTAAAATAATGCCATAATTGGGCTCCGGAATCTCCCGAGCCATCCCCTGCAAAACCTCCACGCCACCTGTCTCATAGAGGGCAGCGGCAATCATCGCATTTTTTATGCTCGGCAAAGCGGCTTGTGTTAAATTTTTGTGTTTAGTGCCGTACAGACAGATAATATCTTTTACAACATCACTTGGAATGGAGGGGTTGACACCTAAAACAAGTGTGACAATACCGGTCATCTGAGCGGAACTGTCATTTAGATCATGTTGAACATCGCCTTTGCGCAGAGCGTAAGGCTCAAATCCCTCTCCTGTCGACGTCGGTATAGAAGCCAGTCC
>JAAYOA010000014.1 GCA_012520525.1 Clostridiaceae bacterium
AATAGAACTGCACTGCCATAAGGTGAGTCGTTTTGCTTCAACTGCAACTCAATCGTTGGCTTCGTTTCAGGACCATCTACCCAGACTTTATTGACGCTATAGGTCATTTCTGGAGATACATAGCTATTGGTGATCGTAAATGGATCGTCACTTGTTCCTGCACCAGTCACTGCACTTGCTGTGTAGTTTTCTACCGACGTTTCCTTGATGCCATATGTGTAAGCCTGACCATAGAGGTCCTTTTCAAATAGACCTTCCCAGACAACAAGGTACGTCTTTTCTCCGCCTGTTTCTGTTATATCTGTGATTGTAGGCCTAGGTGCATTGAGCAGAACAGCACCGTTTCTGACCAACTTGAACTCTGGCATGACATGATCTGCTTCTGCACCATTGTGCCAGACCTTCTTAGCGTAGATAGCTATTTGATTTGATTTATATGTATTGGTAAATACAAAGTTATTATCTGTTACGACAGGATCAGCTGTTGTGTAATTTTCATGTGTCCAAGCAGAACCATCTGCATCCACTTCTACTACTCTGTACTCAATGGCAGTTCCAGACGCGTCTGTCTGATCCACTGTCCAGCTGACAGGCGTTCCTGTCCACTGTTTTACATAGTTTGCTGTGTCTGTAGATTCATAAACATCCACATAGGATTCGCCATCTTTTCTTTGTAGCTTGAAGTAGACATCTGGTCTTGCTCCTGCTTCGTCGCCACCTGACCAACGTTTCTCTGCACTGATCGTAACAGTGCTTTCGGGCAGGACATATACCGGTGTTGTTTCTACACCCGTATTGTCACCGTTAATTTTGAGTGTTGCCTTATTTTCAATGCCAGGTGCTATGACACCCTCTACATCATCGTTCAGCTTCGCTTGGAATTCTAAAATGACGGGGTGATCTCTGAATGTATTGATTACGGCAACATCTTCTGTTTTATAACTGATCTTCTGACCGTCAACTTTATAGGGATCTGTATCTTCTGTATCCGTCAAAGCAATCTCTTGGGCACCAACTCTAAGTTTTGCTGAATCAGCAACATAAGCGAATTTGCCATCGAGAACATCCTCAATTTCAAAGGCTGTTATAGAGGAAACACTGGCAACAGGCACTGAAATTTGGAAAGTAAACGCATCATCATTATTCGTTAACTGATAACTTGTTGTACCATTAACAAATTTTTGAGGTGTCAGTGTTTTGACGTTGTTCCAAGTCAAGGCAATCGACGCTTCACGATCTCTCGTGATCGTAAATTCGATCGGTGTATCATTCAAGTAATAGCCTTCTGGAGCAACTTGTTCAACAAAGTAGTAAGCTCCCGGCTCTAATCCTGTTATCTCGACTTTGCTATGCTCACCGGATAAGGTTAGGGATTTTGCATCTCCTTGTCCTGTTAAAGTTGCGTAGTGAACTTGATTGCTCTTCAAATTAACCAGTGTATCCAGTTCGGTATTTGGTTCAACATCTGGTTCTCTCAATTTGAAGAGTTTAAATTTCGCCTCTTGACCTGCTGTCATTGGTTCCCCATTGACAAGTTTGGTCAAGACAACTGAATCTGTCGGCGCAAAGACATACACTGTATCTGTTTCTGACTCAGATCCGCCATTATCCGATCCGCCATTAAAAGTAAGTTTTGCTTTATTGGGTATGCCATTCTCGCGATAGGCGCTGAGATCGGCACCTGTTTTAATATTAGTCGTTACTTCAATACGAATAACCTTGTCGGCATAGTCTTTATAGTTAAAGCCTGAAGGCAGGGTCAGATTAATCGTTTTAGAGCCATCTGTCGGATGATTGATAAGCGAAACTTTGTCCCTAAGATCGGCAGACGCGGCTTCCTCATTGACAAAGACTTTGACTTTATCAGAAGACGTTTCCAGAATGGGCGCCAACTGATCTTCAATCGTTACCGTATCATATCCGGTTAGATTGTTCGGCATACGTAAGGTCAGATTGTAGACGATATCATCGGTGGCATGATTCAAAGTGATGGATGTCTGTGCATTGACCGTCTTACCCAATTCCGGAACGATACCCGGCGGAGTCACAGTCACGGTACCAGAGTTCATCACTTTATCATTGAATGTCAATTTTGCTGTATTAGGTATACCGTCAGGATATACATGAGCGATGGCTTCAACCTCTGCCGTGTCGACGACTTGAGCAGGTATCTCAACGGTCAAAGTTCGACCTGCCAAGGTTGCGAAATTGTAATCTCTAGGCAAGGTCAACGTGACAGTTTTATGATCGACAGTAAGCTGATCCGTCAAATTAGGCGGATTGTCTCCTGAAACATGAACGGTTGGCTGATCATTTGGGATCAGTGTCAGGAAATCATCGAGCGTATCCTGAACGATCAACGTTTCAAAGTTCTCCACATTAGATGGAATACTTAGGTCGATCTTGTAATTAAATACAGATGTCTTTTTCGGAAGATTGAGGTGACCTTCGCTTGATTCAAATCCTGCCTGAGGTACTTTCAACTCAACAGATTTCTCAATGGTAGGCTCTTCGCCAGGTACTGTAATCCAAACAGGGTCAGAGGTCACCGTTAACTGGGCACCATCTTTAGGCAGAACTTTGACGACGGCTTCATTTTTAACTTTATAAATGCCGTCTTCATTGAATACAAGCGTGTCATTACTATTGTCAAAGTCAGCAGCTGCATCTAGGCTAGCTAGAATTTCAAGGCGTAGCGTCTTACCTTCTAGCTCCTTAATCTTCTCGACATTGGTTTCGGGTATGTGGTACGTCAATACCTTGTGGCCATTTACTTCTTTAATACTTAGATCATCTTTTAAACTGTCATCGGGTAAGTCATTGACAAAAATGTTAATTCTTGACTTGATCGCTTCAGCCGTAGGGCTTTCGGTGTCTAGTACCGTTGCCAGGGCATCTTCAATGATCAGTTCTTTGTAGTTGTCAAGGTTGTCCGGCAAGGTGACGCGAATATCAAAGGTAAAGTCTTGAGTTTTGCTGCCCAGTCGTTTTTCAGTTTCGTTGCCATCAATCTTTTTCGTTACTTGTGGAACCTGTAAAGGTGCAGCGATTGTTACTTCATTTGATTGCGCGCTAAGAGCACCCACATCTAGGAACGCAATATTATTCACAATTCCACGCGGATGTGCTTTGAGGTACTCTGTCAAGTCATTGATTCTAAGCTTAAATGTCATGACGACTGTCTTGCCTAGCAGACCTTGACCCAGATCACCGCTGTAGACGAATTTAATCAGATTATTATTTGCAGGCTCATAAGTGAATTGGACATCACTGTATGTCGAGGAAGTCTCATACACGGACACAGGTTCCGCCGTTGTGTAATCGATACTTTCAGTGCCTTCAAAGAATTCTACTTTGATGTCTTCGGCAGTTAGATAAGACGGCAGAGTGTCTTGCAATTCAAATTGAGTCCAACCGGCAACTTTAGCAACGGGCACTTCGATACGAATCGTTGTTGAATCATTAATGGATGTCAGATCATAATGGTCATCGTTATTCACTTTTTTGACAGGTGTTGGGATTTCTGCCTTGACATTGACTATCTCGAAATTGTCAAACTCATCACCTGCCACAGCGCTCACAAGTCCCGTTTCTTGGTCAATAGTTACTTGGAAATGATGTCTGGATTCATCTAGCACATAGCCTTGTGGTGCTTCTGTTTCTATTGCGAAATAGTCTCCCGGGAATAAGTTTTGTACTTGAACCACATCAATATTTTGAGCATTTTTATTGCTAGTAAAAGTGCCAACAAGGGCGGTTTCTTCAGTGTCACCTTCAGAAGTAGCCTGAGTGATGCGATACAATTCGAATTTCGCCATTGTACCGGCTGGTAGCGCAGTTTTCTCACTGTTCAGCGTATCTTGAACATATTTTCTGAATTCGAGATCTGCTACGCCTACCTTGACATAGGAAGGTTCGCTCATTAATTCAACCTGATTGTTTACAGTCAGAGTAGCATGATTTTCAATGCCAAGTTCTTTCTCTTCTCTAGAAAGATCACTCACCTTGAAGCCACTCTTTAGTTGAACTGTGATTGCTATTCTCAATTCTGCAGGCAGTGTACCAAGCAGCGATTGAAGTTCATCTTGCGTCCATTCGAACACTAACGGAGATGTGGGTGTCGGCGCAGCGACAACGTCATTGACCTTCACTTCCTTGATTTGCAAATGAGAGGAAAGAACATCTTCTATCTTCAGTTTGTCTATATTATCCAGAGTTTCAATTGGTACAGTTATGTTATATGTAACGGTTTCATCCGTTCCAGTCAAGATAGCTTTGTCTGCTGTCTTGGTGATAGACATCAAGCTGATATTATTGACCGTAATTTTTTTCTCACCTGTCAGGGAAGCATCCTTGATCTCAAACACTAAGGGCTCAACGAGACCTAGATATCCTGCAGGCGGAGCTTCCTCGACAAGTCGATAATTGCCCGGCAAGAGTTCAACAATGGTCTTCGTTGATTCATTGGAAGTCAAGGTAAAATCTTTGAAACGGATCCAATTGGGTTCATCCGCGACCGTTCCAACCTGTTTGTCCAAAGCAAAGACCGCTGTCAATTCGGTAGATTCTGCTGGCCACTCTGCACCGTCCAAAGTCTTTTTGATTTCAACTGAGAACGTCGCGGGTTCTATGGTAGCCTGATTTGACGTATATTGAGTCATGTTATTGATGACAAGTTTAGCTGTATTCGACAACTTGCCGTCCACCAAATAATCTTTCAAGTCTTGATCGGGATCGAGGGTTACCACAATATCTATTATTACCGGCATACCACGCAGAGCGTTGAGGTTCGCTCTGGCGTTATCAGGATCTGTCGATGCCTTGAGTGTTGCTTTGACTTGATTGTTTTCAATAGGTGCAATCTCAAATAGATCGGAAACAGTCGTTCCGACTTTGATTGTTATATCTTCAGCCGTAAATGCAAATACTTCGGGTACATCGTCTATCAATTCAAGGCTATCGAAGTTTTCGATATTGTACGGCATTTCAGCTGTGACTGTATAAATAAAGCCTTTATCTAAATCACCGGCAGATACAGCTTCTAAATGTTCAGCAGCTGGTTTACTCGGATCATTGACTTTGACAGTCTTTTTGACTTCGGGATCCGTCGGCGGAATGACATAAACAATATTAGAAGAACCATTTTTGTTTTCATCCGCACTATCATTCAGCTGAACCGTCGCGAGATTTGGAATCTTAAAGGCGCTTCTTTCTACGCCGTCCGCTTCCACTTCAATTTGACTATATGCGGAGACATCTTCTAGTCCTTGCAGGTAGTCGCGATCGATCTTAGCTGTATATTCAATTAGAAGAGATTTATTTCTGAGTTTGGCAAAATCAAAGCCGGCAGCACGATCCAATGTCAATTCAATGAACCGGTTGTCACTGGAAGGCGTTTGCATGGAAACCCCATCTCCTTTAAGGGTTTCGATGGAATCAAACTCACCATTACTGTCAAATCCGATCAGTGTAAACTGGACGCCAGCGCCAGCGATCAGGGCACGATCGATGTCATCTCTAATGACAAGCTTATCGTATCCCAATACATTGTCACCAAAGTGAACCCAGAGGTTATAGTCGAGGTTCTGTTTGTCGGAAACCATGACGAAATCGGTGGGCAAGAGATTACCTTCGGTATCTTTTTCACCGCCGATAAAGAGGTCACCGTCTTTAATCTGCTTTATGATCTCAGGTTTTGCTCCTGCCGTTCCGACAATGAGTTCCGCCGTGTCGTGGCTCAATAAATCTGGTTCGGGAACCTGGGTTAAGTCTTCATGATTTACGATAACATGTGTTTCGTTGACAATTGAATCCCTTGTCTCCGCACTGATCTCCTTATTATATTTTGCATAGAACGTTACGACGATATCATGGTTCTGTAGCAGATCAATATTGCCTTCGATGTTAGCCAGGTTGAGGCGAACAACTAAAGCATTGACCGATTGCTCGGTGTTTCCACCTAAATTAGGATCCAGTTCGTTGGGAGCAAATGTCTCATAGGTCAGAGTCGTCTGTCCCGCCTCCAACAGATCGAAGAAGCCGTCGTCTGTCTTCATGGAATAACCTGCATCTCGCAATTGTTGTTGGGTGGGATTTGCAGGCAACTCGGTACCGTCTTTTGCCACCAGTGTGAGACCGTCGGGAATCGGATCAATTATATAACCAATTTCTAGACCTTGGGTATCGACGTCCTTCATGGTGATGGTGTACTCGAGCACTTCGTCACTGGTTTTCAATGTGTACGTATCTTGACCATTGATTTTCTTTTCGGTTTCGGCCGCTTTGAGTTTTTCATTCATGATAGACAACACATAGGTTATTTTGCCATTTTCCGTGATTTGATTCAACACTGCGGGGTCTTCCTTTGAAACAGTCTTTAGTCCCGCTTCAGTTGAACCGGTAGGAATAGAAACGCGATTCGGATCCAATTCATCCGGATTATGAGGTTCAGAAATATCATATTTTTTGAAGACGGAGGGTGTACCCTGTTCATCGGTGATAATCACATAATACGTATCATTATCAGCATAGCCCCTCGGTGCCTTGAGTTCTTTAAAGCCAAAGCGTTTGTTAATACCCAAGTAATCGACAAAAACTTTTCCCGCACCAGGATTAAAATCGGTGCCCTCAAGGGTTTTGCTCGGTTGGCTGGTGTCGAGTTCACGGGCTACCACCAGTTCGGCGCCATCATCAGCTTTTCGGCGATATTCAAGATTAAATATCGCATGATCTGTTTCGATGACCTGACCATTTTCATCAACTTTTTGGATAATAAGATCTTGGCTCTTCATTTTATTCTCAATAAAGGCGTCAAATCTTTCACCATCTTCCGACAGTTCCCAGGAATATTTGGGATAATTTCCTTCAGACTGGTTGTCGTGATTTGTATCGATATAATTTAAAATTTTGTTGCTAGCAGGATACGAGTAAGCGGGTTCATCCTGTCCCGGGAAGTGTTCTTGGAAATAGTAATAATAGAGTTCTCCCTCTTCATCATATTTATAAATGGGGAGTACGTTGACTAGATAACCTTTTTCATCGGTCCAACCTTCCAAGTCTTTGAAGCCCTTATACTTGGAATAGACAGGGCGTCCTGTATAGAAGCGTGCAGGGAAATTACCAGTCGGTACAACGACTTCGTGCATAATCTTTTTGTCTGTACCTTTACGTTGGACAATATCTACCAAGACTTCGTCCGGTCTGATATTAAGCTCATTATTTTTGTCGTACCAAGTCTTATCGACATAGAGTTCAATGAGGATGTCTGTCGGCAAGACAAAGTCTACATTGCCGGTGTTTGCTTGATCTTGTTCCCACTCAATGACTACTGCTTCGGCATCATCGCTCATCGCTTCGTTGTTAAAATATTTTTGATATTCTGTGCCGTTTTTTCCTGCAGGGTCTTTAAATCCCCATAATTTATATATGTAGAGATAATCTTTAGGTTCTGTTTCACCTACAGGTTTTTCTGTTCGCTCAATCTCAAAAATGTAATAGTCATAAATACTCTTAAATTGTGACTGTACGACGTGATCGTCAACAACATAACCATCAGGAGGATTGAGTTCGGTGAGTTTATATCTGATGCAGCTGTTTTCGCCAGTCGGATCAAAGGGGACCGTAAAATTCTGTCCGGTTTGCATGATGCCTTCCAGAGAAGTGGCGTGCGTTTCATTGAAATTGCTATTGGTCAGGCATGAAATTTCAAATGTAGCTCCATAGGCTGGATAATTGATGCGACCGTCGCCATCTTTAGGTCCACGGGCAACTTTTTGGAAGGTCACGAAAAACTTATCGGACGGATTGATCTTGGCGAGAGGTCTTGCATCATCAGAGGCGAATTGGATGGCGTAACCATTAATGCCAAGATCCGCCCGGTTGGTAATATAGCCGTCTTCCGTCAAATCTGAAAGGTCCTCAGTATCTTGGAATTCGCTCTTCAAACGCACCTTAAAGAAAATATGGACAGAAATACCTGCTAAATATTCCATCGTTTGTGGATTGTTGGTATCCCAATAGAAGGTCGCCACATTTCCTTCGGTCATAGCCAGCTGATGCCTGTAAGGATAGTGTAAAGTGACTTGGTCTTCGCCACTGCCTATACCTACTTCAATTGTTGACCAATCTAAAGTAGAAGGTGCAGTAATAGGTTGACCGTTATTATTATAAAGGAATTCTGTGGCTTCAACCGGTCTGGTTGAGTCTTCGGTAGCGATCAACCAATATTTGAAATTGCCGCTCTCATCTTTTTCTACCAACTCCAACGAAGCGGGCAACGTATCCGATATGCTGAGTTGATTAATGCCTGTTACATTTTGAGGCATATCCACCCTAATATGGTAGTAGAATTCTTCATCACGGCTGACCATATTATATAATTTGTACTCATCATATGTTTCGGCAAGATTATTAAAATTCGAGGGTGTATAGTCCGTGACAAACTTGTGGATATCAGGCGGTGCGGGAAGGGTGTTTTTAACTTCTCCGAAATCACCGTCAATGATTTCAGTCTCGTATGCTCCAGAATCATTTAAACCCCAGACATGGAGCATTCCGCCACCGGCATGATCTTCTCTAATTTCAAATTCGAGAGGTTTCATGGGAACATAACCGGCAGGTGCTCGGGTCTCTTCGATGATATATTTGCCTGAATCTAAACCGGTGAACCTGACAAGATTCTGTCTCTCTTCTTCATTCAATAATTGACGAGGCGAATTGATCGTCTGCAATAATACCTTGGAGGTACCAACCAGCTCATAGAGCGAGAATGAGAAGTTGGATAACTCAGGTGTTGTTCCGTCAGGACGTTCAGCCAATACCTTATTAAACTGGACATCAAGAAAACTTAGTTTTGAACGGGCCTTATTACTCTCACTCAAGTTGGTTTCATCATTATTGAGTATCATTATGGCTGAGTTTTCAAATACTCCATCAGGAAATGCCGTCAAGAACTCCTGCGTGCTCATGTCCTGGAAAGTGGCCTTAAATTCAATATAGAGGGTTTTATTAGTTAAAAGATCGATATTATGATTTACACGATCAATGCTATAAATAATCTTTCCCGTATTATTTGACACAACAAAATCGATGAAAGGCGTAAATGTGACTTTATTACCGTTACTGTAATAGTATGCTTCTGTACTGTTGGGCACAGTTCTCATTCCCCACGGTAACGTGTCTTCGATGCGGATGTTGTTAATTTCTGCCATGCTAGTAAAGTCGACAGTTAAACGGTAGGTTACCTTTTCCTTTATATTAATGAGATGATTATTCGCAACAAAGCCATCACCTGAAAAGTCATGTTCCGCCTGAGAGGTCTTGCTTAATTCAGGTTGCTTATAGTTCTTGAGATTAAAATAAATGTTATTTTCATCATCTACAACTTTTTCCATTTCACTTGCTATATTGACGAATTCACCTTCATCATTGATATCAAAGGAGAGACCTTGAGATAAAACAATGTATTCATCCGCAAAGGTCTTATTGGTAATTTCTTCTGTCAAAACGTATTGACCGGGAATGAGATCTTCAAATACAGCGAATCCATCACTACCAGAAATGGCTTGTTTATCAGCAGTATCCGAACCCAAGCGATGCAAGTTGAAAGTCACGCCTGGAATGACAATGTTCGGCGAGTCACCATCTATTTTCTTTAATCTTAAATCAGTGGTAATTAGTTTATTGCTGATGGAGTCTTGAATAACATTGGAGTTTCCGATCGAAACAGGATTTTCTGTTTCGACAAACGTATAATTGGGAGGAGTTACTTCTTTAACGCGATAGACATATTTTTGTCCAATATCACTGTACTCAACTAGATTATTATATTTCCCATCTCCAATGCCGCCTTCAAATACATACGAAAAACCTGGAGCACGGACAGTTTGCCGAGGCGCGTCCACACCTTCACCAAACCCAACGTTGACCAGGGTACCATCTTCACGCTTGATATAGCGTTCCAGATAAACTTCAATTTCAGAAGGTCTCTGGTTGTCGAAATTTTGATTGTCTAGCCATTTCTTCTCACCAATGACCGTAATGAAGCGATTGTTTGTAATTTCCTTTGTCAGATTTTCTGTTTCACCTACTTTATGCATCGTGACTGCCTGGGAACGATCTGCAGGGGCTTCAATGATATAGTCTGCGGCCTGCTTGTAACCTTCAGGAGAAGCCATCTCTCGCAGCAAATATGTGCCGGCAGGAATATTCTTGAAATTGATTTCACCGGTCAATTTGGAATAGGCGATGTAACTGGCTTCATCTTTATAGCCATTGGGAGCATTCGCATCCTGTTCATATAAGCCAAAGAAAACGCCGCTTAATGGTGTTGCCCGATCCCCTTTGAACTTTTTTAATGATATATTGTGAAAGGTCAAGGGCACAATACTGGCTTGACTGCGATCAATGCTGGTATTACCTTCAACTTCGGGATCACCTTTATAAAGTTCGACGGTATTGACTAAATTATTACCTGACAAAAACTGTTCCAAGCCTGGGTCTTGGAAATAAGAGTTGTTCTTAATTTTCGCATCGAAAAGCAATTGTACGACGACAAATAGCTGTCTGGTTTCAGAGTTTTCCCCAATCGGATTAAAATATAAATATTCTTGTTTAATATATGATCCCGGGATGACCCAGCGCAACGAACCTGAACTGTCCACCGAGACCGTCATGGGTGAAACGCCACTGCCTGCGGCAGGCGCTTGATGATAATCGTAACCTGAAGGTGAGAAAGGCGATGCATCTTCTTTTAGACGACCGACATAATATCGATAATTAGATATTTCAAAAACATTTTCTAGAATTTGTCCGGGATCAACTACATAAATATCTTGTACATTGTCTATGTCTTCTTGAATAGCAGAAAAAGGCAAATAGACATTGATGGAATAGGTGACCGTTTCTCCAACCTCTGTCATTTCATATACGGATGCGCTATTCAAATCCGTTTCGTCATGTGGTTCCGGCAGTGGGTCTACAGGCACCCCTACTCTTTTTCGAACATGAAAACCTTGTGTCGGTTGGTTGATCAACTCCCCTGCATTTTTAATTACATGGTTAGGGTTGTCGGGATCAAGATCAGTCGTTTCTGAAACTGAAATATCAACATTGTCGGCTGGGAAATGCCCGCCATTTGCAGAGCTGTATCCTGCTGGCGGTAAAATTTCACTAAAATAATAGGTGCCCGGTTCAAGATAGTCTGCTTTTACGACGCCGTCTTGTCCAATTGATACTCCATAATCAATTACTTCAAAGTCGTTTTCACCCGTACCCGTGACGCGGTTTAGCTGGAAAATGCCTCCCAACTCAGCTGGGGCAGGAACAATGTCACCTTGCTCTTGTCCTTCTCGCGGTTCGAGCTGAATTTTTTTAATAAACCGAATCGTTCCTTTTGTAAATTTAAAGTAAGAGTCATTGCTGGGACTTTTTTCCACCCCATTGACTGACCAATTGGCATTGGCCTTGACCATTTGGGTAGGATGTTTTTCTGCTAGCGATTTCAAATCACCTGAGTTTTTAACGACAACTTGAATAATAAGATCTTTGTTATCTAGATTGTCTAAAATATCAGCCTGAAATTCACGGTTGATGTTTAAAGATCGTTCAGCTCGATTAAAGGTAAAGTCATTATCCGAAATATTAAGTTCCGTTAAAGAAAATGGACTGACTCCTTCTTTGGTTCGATAGGCAACTTTTAAATCTTTCACAGGATTGTCATTTGCAAAAGCCAAACCATCCGGTAAGATTTCTTTGATCGTGAGATCTTCCACACCTTCTGCTGTTTCGGGCATCTTGACTTCGATGCGATAGGTCAGTTTATCTGTACTTTGATTTAGCTGTAAAGGTGAACCTTCGGGATGTTGATCTGCGGGAGTAGGAAATTCATTGATCGCCTTCTCACCTAAAAAAAGATAATGTTCAATCGTCGGGTCCTGATATCGCTTATTGCCAAAATAATATGCACCGTCCCTTTGCTCTGCTCCGGTGACACTACTAATTGAGCCGCCCTGACCAACCACCACTTCGATGGCTTGGCTATTGATTCTGTGACCGTATGGCGCTGAAATCTCTTTGATCTCATAAGTATGACCCGGTATCATTTCATCAAATACATATTTCCCGGGATTTTCTGAAGTATCGGTAATTTCTCTTATTTCGATATTTAAATTTGTTTTATCTTTAATACTAAATACGGCACCAGGCAACAATTGATCCGGCTCAATCAGAGTCGTACCGTCTTCTGACAAGGCACATTTATTCAATGTAAACTTAGACAGCGGAACAACAACCCGAGTTATTGTGTCGCTCATGCTAGAATAACCTTCAAAGAATCGGATAGCGATATTGGGAATGGAGATACGCCTTGCATTAGCATCGTAAAATTGAGCAAGATTTTGCTCCGGATCCAGTTGGGTTTTAATCTGAGCAACCAGTCTTTTGCCAGGCAAATTCGTTGATTTATTAATATTGTGACCAACAATTTTGATCGTATTGGTAACCGGCTCATGTATAAGCTCGAAACCAATATCATTTTGAGCAGGGGAATCCGGTAAGAAGCCAAGTTCAACGGGGACATTTTCCCCTTCCGGATCAACCAACCATAAATTAATATTATTCTTATCTATAATATGTACAGAACCCAATTCATCTTGGAATTGGAAGTTCTTGTAATAATACATATCTTCCGGAAAATCTACTTCAATATGATATTGGAAAGGTTGTTCCAATGTCTCTAATTCAAGTTCTGCGGCATCCCATAATGTCACTGCCTCATCAGCCCATCCAGGATGGACTGACTTGTCCATAACAGGTGCTTGTTTAGCAGGGAATCGGACAATTGCTTCAGAAATTAAACCAGTTTGAGAAGGGAATACATTGCGATTAGAAAAAAATGAACTCTGTGCAGCCAAGCGCACTTTACCCATATGAATTTCTGCCTTGTCGGTCATGCTAAATGAATCAAAACCGCCCAAGTCTGCCACCGTCAAATTGTCTTTAAATTTGACAGTATAAGTGACGACCGCTTTTTTGCCAAAATAATTCTCATACGTTCCTTGGCTTACAGATGACTGTGCGTTGACATAATAAACGGGATCCGTCTCTTGCACGGCATTATTATCGACCAATTCACCATATAAACTAGCGAGGAAATCCACACCTAAAATGTCTCGTGACGCTCTCACTAATTCTAAACTTTGATCTGTTGTGGGGGTGCCGTCTAGTTCTTGAATTTCAGCGACGGGATTCGCTATAAATTTTAATTTGTCGTAATCAGGAATGCGGTCATAAAGATATGCACGAGAATAACTTTCAGCATCTCTGAATTCCGCGCCAAAATAATATTCAATCTTATAGCGCAATGTGACATCATAGCTATTCACAGTCAGATCATCTGTGGGTTCCGTTAGAGGATTACCTTGCGAATCCACGACCGTTACGGTTTTATACGTGTGGCTCTGGGGATTGGTAATATTATTACCGGCAATATTAGTAGTATTAGCAGGATTATCAAGGGGGGTATTGTTAAAACTAACCGTTGCAGGAGTATAAGCCGTTCTTTGAATCAATTTTTCTTGAAGTTTATAAGTAACAACATAATTTCCTGAAGTTTGTCCGCTCAAATCAATCCGAACGGTATCTGTGCTGACCCACTTCAGTTCCGCATCAGTTATCGTTTGATTACCTAAGTCAGGGTCGACCCGCTGTAAAGTTACGTCATTAAGAGATGAGAAATGGAGTTGATCTTTCGCTTTAATTTCCAAGCTGGATTCATCGCCAGCGACATAACTAAAAGACAAGCTGCCGTCAACTTTTCTTAAAGTTGCTCCTCCAGTTTCAGAATCAAGGGAAAAAGCGTGTGCCACCAATGTGACAGAACCCACCGAATTGGCACCGTTGTTTCGCAGGGATTCTGAGTCGTGATTTGATGAAATAATCTCCGACGAAACCTCTTGCGCTTCCACTTTAGGTAAACTTAAAATGGGTGAGAAAAGTTGCATGACCATGGACAGTATAACGAATACGGTCCCGATCTTTTTCGAGTACTTCGATTGTAATATTTTATTCATATTCCTTACCCCCTAAGGAATGTAGTCGGCAAATTTTTTAGCAATCTCTGATGACAATCTGAGTTACATTTATTGTAAATTACACTATAAATAATATAAATTTAAGTCCATGGGTATAACTACCCAAATTAATTGGTATTAGCCCATATATTTTAACTTAAAATTGATATAAATTTTATTAATTATTTTGTAAAAAATTGACAATTAATTAACAATATAGAAACGAAAAAAAGAAAATCGAGATTACAGTGTTCTGGCAATGATTAATCTCTTCATTCAAAGTAAAAAACATAGAATCTTCATCCACTGCTTTTATTCTGTGGATATCCTAAACTAGTATTAGAATCTTCATATAATTTTGTATAGATACAAAATAAATCATCTTTTTTAATTCCAAGATAAACTTATAATTTTTGAATAGGGTCGAGTTTTGACGGAAATAAAAGCGAGCTATTGAAACGATACCAGAAATGAAGCAGTTATTGTGATTTCATACTTAACTCCATTTCCTTGTAATAAGAGTTCATATTCTGGTTGACATTTTAATTTGATCTAACCTGTTCTTAATACGTAAGAAATAAAATGGTTTAACTTGAATGCCTAACAGTTAAAATTAGCTCATATTTTTCATCAATAATAGTTTCACTGCTTTTCAGTTCGCTAACTAGCGGTCATATATTATTTTGTTTGAGGATCAGCATGAAAAGTACTAAAGACAAACTGCCCAAACCCTTAACGATTGTCATTTTATTTGCCTCAATTGGAATATGGTTTCTGCTAAATTTCTTAATAACGACTCTGGTCAAGCCCCTCTATCCTAATTATCTCTCGGCAAAAGCCCTTAATTTCATCTCTATGACCATCGTACCGTATTTTATTGTGGTTCCTGTGATCTATTTATTTTTACGGCGCTTACCAACTGGTGATCTTAACTGGACGGAAGATTTAGCTTCTACTGACTTGTTAAAACTCTCTGTTATTCAATGCGGTATCAGTTTTCCGATCAATGCCTTACTATTTTCTCTGGAAATGCGAATAAAAGGAGGTACTCAATTCGAGAGTGACCATGTGATGTCAGCTGCTATGGTTTTTATTCTGCTTATCTTTAACCCTATAGCGGAAGGCATTTTTTGGCGTAAAATCTTACTGAACCGCTTGCGCCCCTTTGGCAATAACAGTGCCATTTTCTGGGGTGGCTTGCTATTTGGATTGCCTCACTTATTTGGACAAGGTGTAAGTGGATTGGTCTATACAACGTTGATTGGTACATTCTGGACCTACATTACAGTTCAGTCAAACAAGTTTATTTATGCGATGATTCTGCACAGTCTGGCCAATTTGTACGCAGCAGTATTACCGCCAGTCATTTTAGCAAATGAATCGAGCTCGCCTATATTCGTTGTCATCTGGTTTGGCATTATGCCGATTGCAGGAATTATATTTTTAATAAGGTACATTAGAAAACCTGAGACTAGACCTTTTTATAGATCAAAATAATTGGAGATTGGAGACCATCTGTAATGAGCGTCATTCTAATTACGGGAGCAAATCAAGGGATTGGTTATTTCTTAGCAGAAAAATTACTGTTAGACAACCACCATGTTATGATCATTGATAAAGATATTGAGCAATCCCTACCATTGCAACATCAGTTTCCAGATCGTCTGCTGATCTGGCAAGCAGACGTGCGATATAAAGACGCTATTTTACCTGCAGTCCAACAGGCTTATAAAACATTTCATAAAATCGATATTGCTATCCATAATGCTTGTAAATGTTCTTTCAAAAGCATGGAAGAAAGTTCGTTCGAAGAATATAAGGATATTTTTAATGTTAATTACTATGGAGCTTTAAACCTTTGTAAAGCAGTCATTCCTTATATGAAAAAACAACATTCAGGAAAAATTATCTTTACCAGTTCACTTGTCGGAACAACTGGATTCTTTAATATCTCACCCTATGCTTCAACCAAAGGGGCTCTGGAATCTTTAGCCAAATGCTTGAATCTCGAATATAAAATTAGGGGGATTAGCTTTCATATCATCCATCCTCCTTTAACTAAAACTGAATCAGCTTCTTCCCTGCAAGTTCCAGATCAATTTAAGATTGATGCTAAAAAAGTTGGCTACGGTCTGGCAAAGAATATCTTCAAAAAACACTTCATAATTTGCCATAACGTATTCACTAAATTGCAAATTAAGCTGTCGTACTTAATGCCATTGAAAATGGGCAACATGCTCACTGAAGCAATCAAACGCTACATAAAGAGTTTATCTGAAAGTGATTCTTGTCAATAGATATGTTGAGGTGCCAAATTAGACTAGTTGATTATAATGGCATATTATTTTATCTAGATTTAAAACCTGTCAAACAGCTCGACCGGCGACAGTATTTCTGACTCCTCATTTCTTCATATCGCTGGTATGCAAAAACCAGGATCATATAGGAATAGCTAAATTCCCGACTCCAACCAGCCCCTTTTTCACTTTTTTGGTATCGAATGAACTAACTCCTTGGTAATAAGCCTTTTGAAGACAAAACGAATACAATCCACTCGTGACAGGTATAGGTCAGGAACCTCTCGGTTAAGGCTTTCAGGTACTGCGATTTTTGATTATAGAAGCCTACAGGGCGGATAAGGTCTTGCAGTTCCTCCAAGGGCAAATGATGAATGCGTTCAGGAGTCAGATCGCCCTCAAATTGCCTAATGGTTTTTCCACATTCTTCTAGGCGGTATTTTGTGTAAGAATGGCACCGACCTTCATTTCATATGGTTTGTCAGCCGGCCACCACCGGAGGTCGCCGTAGTGGAAAACAGCATTTGATAAATCTACAGCAACGTATTATTCATCAAAAAATACTTCTGAACTATCATCGCAGGAGTTTCTTATTTATTTTCTCATCTTAACAAGCTGCAAATTTTTCGAATTATTTATTTTGATAATAATATCAATCAGTTAGCCATTCATTAATATATTGTTTAATCAGTTCATTTACCGCTTTTGCATTATCCTGATTCGAGTTATGCCCTGCATTCTTAATAATATATAATGGATATTCAGTTCTACGCTGCCATTCAATATTATATTTCGACACTTTTCCCACTTTATCATTTTCTCCTAATATCAGCAAAACTGGACAGTCGATATTTATTTCATGATTTTCTGGAATAAATGCTGCTTCTCCAATCCACATTAGCTGACATATTTCATTTTTACTGTAACCTGACAGCATTTCCATCATGCTATTTTGTGTGTAAGCTGTAACACCACATGCTTTGGCTATTGACTTTCTTAACATCGAATCAGGGAACAGTTTACACATCCACTCTAATTGATTAAGCCAAAACATATCTAATTTACTATAATAGTTTCCGAACGGAACACTATCGATAGCGACAAAACCTACTGCCATCTTTGGATGCTTTTCAATGAAATATTGAGCTATCATCCCACCTAAAGATTGACCAATAAATACAGCATTATCAATTTTTTCCCTAGATAAAATCAATTCAAGTTCATTGCAAATAATTTTATAGCTAAAGTCATTAAAAGGCCGTGATTGGCCGTGACATGGACAGTCCCAAACAATAAGATTGAAATCATTTATAAATTCTTCAGTTTGTTTATCAAATAATCGATGGTCGGCAGTAAGCCCATGTAACATTACCATACT
>JAAYOA010000142.1 GCA_012520525.1 Clostridiaceae bacterium
AGCTAATAAACGTGTGTCAATTCCAGAGGCGTTTTTGGCTATTGATGCGGTATTAATGCTCTATGCGAATGTAGCTAGTGGTCTCGTCGTTTATCCCAAGATGATTCGCCGTGCGCTAGCCCAAGAACTTCCGTTTATGATGACTGAAAATATCCTTATGGAAGAGGTAAAACTCGGCGGTGATCGACAAGCTTTACATGAAAAAATTCGGGTTCATTCCATGGCTGCGGGTAAAAGAGTTAAAGAAGAAGGTCTTGACTGCGATTTGTTGGACAGAATTGCGGCAGATGATGATTTCAGTCTTGATCGTGGAGCTTTAGAAAAATTGATGGACCCTACCCAATATACAGGACGATCAAAAGAACAAGTAGAAGAATATCTCGCCGCGGAAATTTGGCCATTATTGGAATCTGAAGATGCTGCTTTATCTCCGCTCGATGAATCAGAAGTTAAAGTCTAGGTAGGTTTTGTCATGAAAGTAGATCGTAATAGTAATGTTCCGCTTTATGTTCAAGTCAAAGATGCCATCATGGATGTTATAAAGGATGGCACGTATAAGAGCGGTACGCGAATTCCTTCAGAGTCTGAGTTGGGTGAAATTTTTGATGTTTCACGCCCTACTATACGTCAAGCTGTATCCGAATTAATTGCTGAAGGTGTTCTTGTAATAAAAAAGGGGCGAGGAACGTATGTGGTTTATCAAGATCAACTATGTACGATTGACCCTTTCAAACCGTCCTCATTTTCATTTTTAGCAAGTACATCAATAGCAGATTATCATTTTATTAAGGTTGACCCTGCTAGTTACTTGCCTGATTATCTTTTGGAAGCATATCGAATTGATCCTGCCAATGATGAAGCTCAATCCTTTGCTGCCAATTTTTGGGAAATAATTTGGTTGGAAAGTCAGGAGCGTGTGCCCTATGTTCTCTGTAAATCATATATTCCTGTGGCCATGTTTCCTAAATTAAAAGAGCAAATCGAAAATAAAAAAAATATGCTTATAATCACGGCTAATAAATATCCCCTTTTACCGAATCGATGTCGCGCAGAGGTCTCCATAAAGTTTGTCAACAGTGCTGTCAATATGCACTTAAACTGTGCAATCGGTACACCAATGTTAGTAAAGCGTGTTATCATGAAAGCTCGTACTGGCGACATTTGTGAAGTATCAGAAGCTATAATTCGCAGCGACATTGTGTCCCTTCGAATGTATGAAGATTCAATATAATAGAATGGTTAACTATAAATGATTTATTTGGATCACGCAGCAACGACGCAACCCTATTCAGAGGTGACAGAGACGTTGTGTCACTATATGCAAAATCTGTTTTTTAATCCAGCAGCTTTATATGGACCTGCCATCGATTTAGAGACGGCTATAAAAGACGCTTTAAGTCGCATTGGTAGAACTTTAGGTTGTGATGGTAGACAGTTAATTGTCACTTCAGGTGCTACCGAAAGCACAAATACAGCCATTAAAGGATATTGCCACGCCCATAGACGAAGAGGAAATAAAATTGTTATAACGTCAGGTGAACATTCCGCGACTAGGGAGTCAGCTTTATTTCTTGAATCAGAGGGATTTGAAGTGGAAAGAATTCCTCTGACAAAAGACGGAGTTGCCGATTTAGCTGTGTTGAAACGTGCTTTAACGCCTGATGTTTTATTGGTATCGGTTATAGGCGTCAATAATGAAACCGGTGCTGTCAACGACGTTGAAACTATAGCTGAACTGAAGCGTGAATTCTGTCCGGAGGCGGCACTACATGTGGATTATGTACAGGGATGGAATCGACTGCCGCTACAACTTGATAATAGTGGCATTGATTTAGCATCATTTTCAGGGCATAAAATCCATGGACCAAAAGGGATTGGTCTGCTTTATTGTCGTGAAGGAATTAGGTTGTCACCATTAATTCATGGTGGCGGTCAACAGGCAAATCGACGCAGCGGCACGGAGCATCCAGCTGCGGTTCTTGCGTTGGCAAAAGCGGCTGAAATTGGCAGTAGTCGAAGACGAGAAAATATGTCAATTGTTAAAAATTTACGTGAATTTTTGCTCTCAGAATTGGATCAGCTGAATGTCCAGTATTTGGAGAATGCCCGAACAACTGCTGTACCCCATATCCTTAATATTAGTTTTCCTGATATTAAAGGTGAGACACTTTTACATATGTTGGAACAAGATAATATTTATGTAGCAACGGGTTCAGCTTGTTCATCAAATAAAAAACGTATAAGTCCAGTTTTAAGCGCGATGCAGATTGATCAGCGCTTTGTGGAAGGAACACTGAGGATTAGTTTTGACGCTGCGAACTCGGAGGAAGAATTAACTAAAGTGGCCAAAACAATCGCCCAGGCTACAGAACAGTTAGCGACTTTAGCGCCGCGAAGACGGGGAAGATAGCTTAACAGCATTATTTTTGTATAAATATGCATTTAACAAAATCACTTTTGCCGTTATAATGGTATTTCATTGTTATTAAATGAATTGAGAGTAATAAAAATGTTGGATAACGAAAGTACATATTCGGTATTTCCCGAGTCTGATGAAAGGACATCTATCGAATACACCGAGGTAGTTTTAGCGAGACTAGGTGAAATTACATTAAAGGGACAAAATCGACGTCGCTTTGAGCAACGCTTGATCAAAAATATGGCCCATCGACTGCGACGAATCGGATCCTTTGAGGTGAATCAAAGACACTCTCGTATATGGATTGTTCCACAAAATGAAGAAAGTTTAGCTGCCATCGACGGTGCCTTAGATATTGCCACCGATGTGTTTGGCATTGTGTCAGCCAGTAAAGTTCGTCGGTTTGAGTCAGATCCAGATGCATTGCGACGTCAGTCTATTGCTTATGTAGCTGAAGAGATTAAACCGAAAAAAGGAATGACATTTAAAGTTGAAACCAAGAGGGGAAACAAACAATATCCACTCAATTCTATGGAAATCAGTGCAGAGATTGGCGGCGATATTTTAGCAGCTTTTCCTGAATTGACGGTTGACGTCCACGATCCTGATTTTATTATTTATCTTGAAGTGCGCGATGAAATGTATGTCTATAGTAAAATTGTGCCTGGTGTTCGTGGCTTGCCGATCGGTATGTCGGGACGTGGTATGCTGTTAATTTCAGGTGGAATCGATAGTCCGGTAGCAGGTTATATGATGGCATCCCGGGGAGTAGAATTGGAAGCAATTTATTTTCACACCTTTCCATATACAAGTGATCGTGCTAAAGAAAAAGTTGTTTCGTTGGCCCATCTCCTGACAAAATATACGGGCAGAATAAAGCTTCATGTAGTCGATTTTACCGAGACACAATTGACACTCAACAAACTTGTACCCCCAGAAATGATGACACTGGTTATGCGACGCATGATGTTGAGGGTGGCCGAAGTTGTGGCAAAACAGCGTTACTGTGGTGCATTAATCACAGGCGAAAGTCTTGGTCAAGTTGCTAGTCAGACGATGGAAGCTTTGGCGGCAACGAATTCAGTTGTTTCGCTGCCCATTTTTCGTCCTCTAATTGGCATTGATAAAGATGCAACAGTGGAAATTGCTCGTCGTATCGGTACTTTTGAAGTTTCAATTCTGCCATATGAAGATTGTTGCACCGTCTTTGTCGCAAAACATCCCAAGACGCGACCTTCGTTATCACAAGCCGATGAAGCTGAGAAGAAATTAGATATTAACTACTTAGTTGAAGACTGTATAAATAAAATTGATACTGTGTTGTTAAAAGCAGAAGATTTATAGTGCTTTTATGTCGCGACATCAAAAGCTAGGAGGAAATCACTATGTCGTATGAGCATCTCAAAAAAACCGATCCCGAAGTATATGAAGCGATCAGACAAGAAATCGATCGTCAGCAGAGCAAACTTGAATTGATCGCGTCGGAAAACTTTGTTTCTGAAGCTGTCATGGAAGCCATTAGCACTCCCCTCACGAATAAGTATGCCGAAGGTTATCCCGGTAAGCGCTATTATGGTGGTTGCGAATTCGTGGATGTTGTAGAGAATTTGGCTATTCAGCGCTGCTGCGAGTTATTTGGTGTCAAATATGCAAATGTCCAGCCTCACTCTGGTACACAAGCCAATCTCGCTGTATATTTGGCCTTCCTTGAACCTGGTGATCGCATTCTAGGTATGGATCTTTCCCATGGTGGACACTTATCCCACGGTATGGCAAAAAATATGTCGGGGTCCGTGTATGAGGCTCATTTTTATCAAATCGAAGAAAATGGCATGATTGATTATGACAAGCTATTGGCAAAAGCAAAGCAAGTACAACCTAAGATGATTGTTGTGGGCGCTTCTGCTTATCCAAGAACTATAGATTTTAAAAAATTTAAAGAGATTGCAGTTGAGGTTGGTGCCATTCTCTTTGCGGATATTGCCCATATTGCTGGTTTGGTTGCTACCGGACTTCATCCTACACCGGTCGGTCACGCAGATGTCATCACTACGACGACACATAAGACACTTCGCGGTACGCGTGGGGGTGTCATTATGACTAATGATGATACGTATATTAAGAAGATAAATTCAGCTGTTTTCCCAGGTAGCCAGGGTGGACCTCTGATGCATGTCATCGCCGCCAAGGCGGTGGGTTTTGCCGAGGCGCTGAAGCCTTCCTTTAAGACGTATCAAGAACAAATCATTAAAAATGCCAAGGCATTGGCTGACGCATTTATCAAACGAGATGTAAAACTTGTGGCTGGGGGAACTGACAACCACTTGATGCTGCTTGATCTCAGAGGAACTGGCGTAACGGGTAAAGAACTACAACATAGACTAGATGAAGTAAATATCACAACTAATAAAAACGGTATTCCCAATGATCCAGAGAAACCGTTTGTAACAAGTGGGTTGCGCGTCGGTACGCCTGCGGTTACGACCAGAGGTCTCGTTGAGTCAGACATGGATATCATTGCCGACATGATTGTCGATGCTCTACGTGACTACGACGCGAAAAAGGCATCGATCATTGAGCGAGTAGCAGAAATTTGTCAGCGCTATCCTTTATATATAAATCTTTAATTACTATTGAATATTCAAATTTATATTATGGCGCGGATTACACTTGATTAAGGAAGCAATTTATGAGACAAACCAGTCTTATAGGTGAACCAGATCGCCGAGCCAAGGAACCCTTGGCTTGGCGCATGGCACCGCGCAATTTAGATGAATTTATAGGTCAGAGCCATATTTTAGGTGACGGTAAACTGTTGCGCCGAATGATTGAAGCGGATCAATTGAGTTCAATTATTCTTTTTGGTCCCCCGGGTACAGGTAAGACCTCTCTGGCCAAAGTTATAGCAGCTACGACACAAGCGACTTTTGAACGTATCAATGCGGTTACTGCAGGTGTTAAAGACATCAAAGCTGTAATTGAAGATGCAAAAAACCCTTTGCTCACGCCGAGTGGAAGGGCTGTTTTATTTATTGATGAAATCCATCGATTTAATAAAGCTCAGCAGGATGCATTGCTGCCGCAAGTTGAAGATGGCACAATCGTCTTGATTGGTGCAACGACTGAGAATCCTTTTTTCGAGGTAAACAAAGCACTGTTGTCGAGATCGACAGTTTTCCAACTTTTTCCCCTTACCCAAGCTGATATTTTACAAATGATGGACTACGCCTTGACGGACAAAGAGAGAGGTTTTGGCAATTTGTCTATTCGATTGACTGAAGAGGCAAGGCTTTTCATTGCTAATGTATCAGATGGGGATGGTCGCAGGGCTCTCAATGCCCTTGAGCTGGCTGTTCTATCGACTTCACCGGATGCAGATGGCAACATTATTATTGATTTAGAGACGGCAGCCGATTGTATGCAGCGCCGTAGCATCAATTATGATCGCACAGGTGAAAGTCACTACGACACCATTTCTGCCTTTATAAAATCGATGCGGGGAAGCGATCCCGATGCAGCAGTGTTTTATCTTGCCCGCGCATTAAAGGGTGGAGAGTCCATCGAATTTTTGGCTCGACGGATCATGATTTGTGCTGCTGAAGATGTGGGAATGGCTAATCCGAATGCTCTGCTAGTGGCAGTTGCAGCTTATCAAGGTGCAGTTGCTGTGGGTATGCCTGAAGCCCGTATTCTTTTGTCAGAGGCTGCAGTTATGGTCGCTACGAGTCCTAAATCCAATGCCTCTTATGTGGCTATTAATGAAGCCATGTCCGACGTGGAAAAGAAACGAACGGGGGAGATTCCCATGCATATTCGTAATGCACCTGTTAAGGGAATGGATCAGCTGGGTTACGGTCGAGGTTATAAGTAAGCCCATGATTATCCCGGAAACATCGTTGATCAGCAGTATTTACCGGATGAAATGGTGGGAACAAAATATTATCGACCAACAAGCAATGGTTACGAAAAACGAATTAAAGAGTGGTTGGAGCAGATCGATCAACTGCGCAAAAAAGAAAAGAGAGATTGAGGTGGATCTCTCTTTATTCGACAATATTCTGCAATAATTGGGATTTGATCAAGTTGAGTAAGAAAATTTAAACTATTAATCGTTTTAAAATCTCCATCGTTAAGTTTATTAACTATCGAGTTTAATAAATTGAGGTTTCCTATTCTCAAAGTGGGTCAGGTAGCGCACACCTAGATACGCAAGTTCTGCTGCAGACTCTTTGAAATAATTGGCAACGTGTCCGTAGTCGTGGCTATCCGAAGACAAGGTAATCATTTCACCGCCAAGTTCTAGATAGCGCCGGATAATGTCAGGATCAATCATACCTGGATCTGGTTTGCCATCTTCAATGGCTTTGTATCGGGAACGGGTATTGATCTCAAAACTTTTGCCCTTTTCTATTATTAAGCGAAAGAGGGTGTCAAAGTGGTCGGCTAATTCACGATAGAGCATCCGGTTGTCTTCATAAGGCGCTTTTCTCACAATAAAATCATAGTGACCAACAATGTCTAATTCTTGTTGTCGTGTGATCATTTCGATGATTGTTTCTAAGTATTCTTCATAAACTTGGATTTTAGGCACTTCGAAGAGTTGCGGAGCCATATAGATGTCCAAATATTTCAAAGTGTGCACCGAGCCGATGACGCAGTCAAAGGGATGCTTGCGAACCAATTCGTCATAGGCACTAGGTAAATAGGGAAGGTAGCCAAGTTCAATACCGCTGAGCAACTGTAGAGGTGCTCTTGCTTTAGTTAATTGCATCTTTTTTTCTAAAAATAAATTAAAATATGCTTCGATATTAAATATCCACTCTTCGGGTTGAGGTAAGCTACCTACAGGTGAAATGCCTGCTTGTATCTCACTGTTGATCATGTCTTTATCATAATGTTCACTAACTACGATTCCCGCCAACCCTTTTTCCAAAGCGTCATTGACAAGTTCATCTAAGGTCTGTTGTCCGTCGATCGAAAAATGCCTTGTATGCGTATGAGAATCAAAGAATGTCTGATGATCCATGGGTTGCTCCATTTCTAATTTTCAATCAGCATTTATTCTATCACGAGAAATATATATAACAAAAGAAAATGAAACATAGCATATTTTTATAAAGTCTCGTGTAGCCGCGAACAAAGTTTCTTCAGTGTATCTTTAGATATCGTGATATAATATATTTTTAAAATGATATTTAAAGGGAGGTCTTGTAAAATGCCCAATTTTATAAATGAAAATGTTAACTTGGATGTAGAAAATGAATCAAGTGACGACGTTAAAGAAGTCGAGAAAATTCGCCGAGAATGCGGATTACAGTTTTCAAACTTATGGGATTTAGCGTCGCCAGAAGAGGTTGCTGCAGCTTGGGATTTTGCCGAAGATTATAAACAGGTCTTATCTGAATGCAAGACGGAACGTCTGTTTGCTGATCATTCAGTGAAACTACTATCAGAGCAAGGATTTAAATCTCTCCGCGAGGTACAACATCTTAATCCAGGCGATAAAGTTTACCATGTGATTAAAGGTAAAGGTCTTATAGCAGCTGTTATTGGTGAGAAACCAGTAACCTATGGATTTAATATACTTGGCGCTCATATCGATTCACCTCGACTTGATTTGAAACCGATCCCACTTTATGAAGATGGTGATATGGTTTTATTGAAAACTCACTACTATGGCGGTATCAAGAGATACCAGTGGACGGCTATACCATTGGCAATTCACGGTGTGGTGATTCGTCGCGATGGTATAACAGTTGAAATTGATGTGGGTGAAGATGAGTCTGATCCTGTACTGACAGTGACGGAATTATTGATTCATTTGTCTAAAGAACAGCTTCAGCGCAAAGGCAATGAAATCGTTAAAGGAGAGGAACTCAATGTTCTGATAGGTGGCAAACCCTTTGGTGACAAAGAGGTCAAAGATCGCTTTAAGTTGGCGATTCTCAAGATGTTGTACGATCAATACGGGATTGTTGAGGAGGACCTAGTCACAGCTGAATTGGAAATTGTTCCGGCTGGACCGGCAAGAGACGTAGGCTTTGATCGCGTCTTTATAGGGGGCTACGGTCAGGACGATCGGGTTTGTGCATATCCTTCGTTGCGGGCGGTTATGGACGTGGAATCCCCAGAGAAAACCGTCGTCTGTTTATTGAGTGATAAGGAAGAAACAGGCAGTGATGGTAATACAGGTGCGCAATCGCGCCTCTATGAGAATGTCTTAGCTGAAATTTTTGCTAAACAGAGCGGTTCATTCAACGAGCTTTCATTCAGACAGCTATTAGAAAATAGTCGTATGCTATCTACCGATGTTACCAATGGATTTGATCCTACCTATGCTAGTGTTTCGGACAAGCAAAATGCTGCATTTATGGGCAAAGGTATGTGTTTGAATAAATACACGGGATCAGGTGGCAAATATAATGCCAGCGACGCTAACGCTGAGTTTATGGCTTCTGTAATAGGCGTACTGCGTGAAAACAATATACCCTGGCAGACTGGCTTGATGGGCAAAATTGACGCAGGTGGCGGCGGTACAATTGCAAAGTATATGGCTAATTTAGGTATGGAAGTGATCGATTGCGGAGTACCAGTATTATCGATGCACGCTCCGTTTGAAATAACTCACAAATTAGACGTATATTATACTTATCTCGCTTATAAAGCATTTATTGAACATATATAATGATTTTTATCACAAATGTGTTCAGGTTCAATTAGGGAAATAACCGCTCCTAGGTTGGAAGTTATTAAAGCAAAATAACGCGAATTCAGGCCTTAAAAAGAAAGACCAATGGCATGAAAAAAGATCTATCACAAACTAACGCAAAAGATCAAGAGAGCAGCGGAGTTAGAACACCGAAGATGCTAGATCCTGTGGATTCTTCCGTTCTCGATCGCAGTGATCGTGGAACTGGTCTGAGAAAAGAGGGGACGAGGGCGACGCAGCGCCGAATTTCTGAAAAAACAGGTCGTTTTCGTTCCCATACTTCAAATATGTCGACAGTGCAGGACTTTGTCCGCCCTGAATTAAATAAAGGCGGAGATCAATTGCGCAGCATTCGTCCAATGCCTAATCGACAATTTGATACAACGTCCACATTTACGATGCCAAAGCCAAGACGTAAGCCTTTAAAAGAAAGATTGACCCGTCATGGCAGAGCCAAAGTGTATCGTCTTAAAGGTTATACAAGTGTCGCCGGCGTGCGCCGCATTTATCATCGTGAAGCTAAACGCTATCGCAAAATAAGACGTCGCATAGTCTTGTTGGTTTTATTGGTGCTTATAGTTCTACTATTGATCTGGAATCCATTTCCTTGGTTCGTTGAATTTTTTAGAGCTCTCAAACTATAATTATTAAATTATTTTAATTCGTAGTGACATTTTAAAGGTTCAGTAATCGACAGTGATTATTGAACCTTTTAGATATATTTTGTATTTTTATCTATTTATTTACTGTTTCCCGAAGTGAAGCGCTTATTTATGAATTATATTTTGAACGTTCGCTGGCCAAGGGGTTACTTTCAACCGCTGTGTGCAAGTCAGCTTGATCGACATGGGTGTATATCTCAGTCGTTGCCACGTGTTCATGCCCCAAGATTAATTGCAATTTGCGGATATCCACTTGACCATATTTATGCATCAAAGTGGCAGCGGTATGGCGTAACTTATGAGTTGAATAGCGCTGAGGATCAAGTCCAGCAAGCTTTATATATTTTTTGATGGTCCATTGCACTGTGGTGTGGGACATACGGTTGCCTTGACGACTTATAAAAAGAGCTTCGGGATCCTTCAATTTTTTTTGGGGTCTCACCAAGAGATACTGTTCGATGGCTTCTATACACGCTGCATTCAAGTAGACAGTACGTTCTTTATTGCCTTTACCTACCACGCGTAAGGTTTCTCCTCGGATATCGCTTAAGTTTATTTGACATAGCTCAGCTAGACGCAGTCCACAGTTCAGGAATAAAGTTAAAATACAATAATCTCTTTCAGAAAATTGGTTTTCAGTGTTATCAGCTGCATCCAACAGAGCTTTTGCTTCGTGAAGTTCAAGGTATATAGGCAACTTTTTGCTTTGTCGAGGTGCCTCTAATTCGACGGTGGGATCGGTTTCTATCAGACCTGCTTTACCTTTTAAGTATTTAAAAAATCCTTTAATGCTAGCAACTTTGCGCGAACGGTTCGAGGCTGATGCTTTGCGTTCTCGAGTTAAATAACTTAAGAAACTGTAACATTCAGCAAGAGTGATTTGACGAATGAATGCAAGGTTCACATCATCAATGGGGATTTGATTCAGTTTAGTATCGGAGTCGACAAGATGCCGATGTTGTTTTAAAAATCGAAAAAACATCCTTAGATCATAGCGGTATTCGTTGATTGTGCTTGGCGCACTGCCACGAATAGCTTCGATATAAGTTAAGTATTGTTCCAATAAATCGAATGTGTATTTTAGATTAATACTTTTCTTCAAATTACCACTTCCTAAAAAGTTCATATTTGGGCAGAAATCTTATTATTCTAATGTGATAAAGTATGATAATCTTTATTTTATATCTATGATAACACGTCATTAGATCTTGATTATTTTTACAAATGAAAAGAGGATTACAAATGACAAACAAATTAAAAGCAGGAATTATTGGAGCAACGGGATATGTAGGTCAGCGCTTTATTACATTATTGACTGATCACCCTTGGTTTGAAATTGCAGCCCTCGCTGCATCCAGCCGCTCTGCGAATAAAACGTATGAAGAAGCTATCGCCGATCGCTGGCGTATTGATGTAGCTATGCCGGAGTCAGTGAAAAATATTAAAGTCATTGATAGTGATGATATCGAGACCCTAGCAGAAGAAGTTGACCTGGTTTTTTGTGCTGTAGATATGGATAAAAAAGCGATCATTGAGATGGAAGAACGGGTAGCTCGCACTGAAACACCTTTGATTTCAAATAATTCGGCCAATCGCAATACGCCCGATGTGCCTATGATCATTCCGGAGATCAATCCTCACCATACCTCTTTGATTGAAGCTCAAAGGAAGCGTTTAGGTACCCAGCGTGGATTCATCGTGGCGAAACCGAACTGTTCCATCCAGAGCTATGTTCCAGCTATAACACCTCTATTAGACTTTGGTCCAGAACTCATTATGGTCAGCACGTATCAGGCAATTTCTGGTGCGGGTAAAACTTTTGAGACATGGCCTGAAATGATTCACAATTTAATTCCTTACATAGGTGGGGAAGAAGAAAAAAGTGAAAAGGAACCGATGAAGATTTGGGGTGAGTTTGCTACTGATCACATTAAGTTAGCGACAGAACCGATCATCTCTGCCCAATGTTATAGAGTTTCTGTACAGGATGGACATACCGCATCTGTTAGTGTCAAATTCCGCAATAAACCCTCTAAAGAGGACATTCTTGCGAGATGGGCAGATTTTAAAGGTGTACCTCAGGAAAGAAATCTACCTTCCGCGCCTCAACCTTTTTTGACTTATTTTGAGGAACCAGATCGCCCCCAAGCAAAACTAGATGCTATGGTTCAGCGAGGCATGGGAGTGGCGATAGGACGTCTACGTGAAGATCCTATTTTCGATTACAAGTTCGCTTGTCTGTCTCACAACACATTGCGGGGCGCAGCAGGTGGAGGTGTACTAATGGCAGAACTTCTAGTTGACCAAGGATACATTGAGAAAAAATAAGCATGAACATGCTATAATAAACACATCATTATTATATAAATTACCTGTTTTAATAGCGATAATAATATCGTTATATTTGGGTATAGTCGATTCATCTTGAGGAAGGATAGATTCAAGGTCACATCGGTCTTGAGTAACGACTAATGGGAGGTTTTTTTAATGAATATTGAATTAAATTATGCAAAAACTAAACTGTCTCTCGAAGTCGCGGATCAAAATCTTGTCGGTGTATTACTGCCGAATGAGGTTAAAGTTGATTTGACGGGTGCAGCGGAGGTTAAGCGCTCCCTTGAAAATCCCATCAGTTCACCGCGCCTTAAAGATATTGTAAAGCCAGGCGAATCAGTCTGTCTGATTACTTCTGATATCACACGACCGATTCCGAGTTATACGGTTCTGCCTCCGGTTCTTGATGAACTTAACGCCTGCGGTGTTAAAGATGAAGATATTTTTATTGTCTTTGGGTTGGGTTCACACAGACATCAGACCGAAGAAGAGATGCGTCGACTGGTAGGTGACGAGATCTTTGATCGCATTCGCTGTATGGACTCTGATCCCGAAGGTAAAAATGTCACTCATTTGGGTGAAACTTCCAATGGC
>JAAYOA010000143.1 GCA_012520525.1 Clostridiaceae bacterium
AAAGACACCCTCAGCTCCCAGATGCATCATCAGAGCTGCATCCGCCGGCGTGGCCACTCCGCCCGCCGCAAAATTAACCACCGGCAAACGACCTGCTTCATGGACCTGGACCAACAATTCATAGGAAACACCCATCTCTTTAGCAACATCATATAGTTCATCTTTGCGCAGGGCAGAGACCGCCGCTAATTCTTGATTCACTTGGCGCATATGGTTGACCGCTTCAGCCACATTACCAGTTCCCGCATCGCCCTTTGTGCGGATCATAGCAGCACCTTCACTGATGCGCCGCAGAGCCTCACCTAAATTTCTCGCACCACACACAAAAGGCGCCACGAATGCGGTCTTGTCGATATGGTAACGTGCGTCGGCGCGAGTCAATACTTCACTTTCGTCAATCATATCCACGTGGATATTTTCTAAAATGCGAGCTTCCAAAATGTGACCGATGCGACATTTAGCCATCACGGGGATGCTGACCGCCCTCTGAATCTCTTGAATCATCTGGGGGTCACTCATGCGAGAGACGCCGCCTGCCAGCCGAACATCTGCAGGAATTCGTTCTAAGGCCATGACAGCTTTCGCACCTGCTTCCTCGGCGATCACAGCTTGTTCAGGTGTGGTAACGTCCATGATGACGCCGCCAGAGAGCTGTTTGATCCATTCAGGCTGACCGTAGGTTGTCTTAGTTTCTTTATTTGTATTCATATTTACTGCCTCCTCTGTAAAATGTCGAAAAAACGAACATTACTAGACAGTATATCCACTTCTGATATTATTGATATAATCAAATTCAGTAATTATTATATAACCAGACTGTATAATTAAATATGAAATCAACCGCCTACAAGGAGGACACATAACCTCACCGATCAAGCATGACAACTTCGCTAATTTACGCGTTATTGACCGGTTTATGTATTACTAAAATAATTAATGAAAAGGATTTTCCATGTTGACATATCCCCTAGAAAAACGCGGTAAAACACCGATCTATCGCTATCTATATCAATGTATCCGCGACGACATCATCGCCGGCAACCTTGCTAAAGGCACCAAACTTCCCTCCAAAAGGGAATTAGCACAAAACTTAAACGTCAGCGTCATCACCATACAAAATGCCTACGAAGAATTGCAGATTGAAGGTTATATCACCTCAGTTGAACGACGAGGCTTCTTTGTCCTGCATGACGAATCTGGCATCCCCGTTATTCCCCATCAGTCTGGAATCACAACCCAGGATCAAAATAAACCCACTGAAAAAATAACCAAAACTCCCCTGACAAAAGATTTTAATGCCGAAAATGCTGTCACACCTATAATCGCCGATTTGACCGGTAAAAATTGTCTCCGGCAAGACTTTCCCTATGCCTCATGGGCGCGCACCGTGCGATCTATTCTCAAAGAAGACCCCCCTGAATTGTTGAAAGGTCCCCCGAGCAAAGGTCTGCCTGTGCTGCGCAACGCGATAGCCAACCACCTCTGGGCCTATCGAGGCATCGCCGCAGACCCTGAACACATCGTCGTAGGCTCCGGCGCCGAACACCTCTACGGATTAATTGTTACCTTGCTCGGACGAAACTTATTGTACGCCACCGAAGATCCTGGTTATCAGAAATTTTGCAAACTCCTCAACAATCACGGTGCCGACGTCGTCGCTGTACCCATCGACCGCGACGGGTTGCGCTGTGACAAATTAAACAAGGTGGCGGCCGATGTGGTTCATCTTTCGCCGGCTCACCATTTCCCGACGGGAACTGTTATGACGTTGGGGCGTCGCCGTGAACTGTTAAACTGGGCTCACGCCGATCACACCAAGCGCTGGCTGATCGAAGACGATTATGACTGCGAATTACGCCTGCGGGGACGCCCCGTCAGCACTCTCTACGCTTTAAATCAAGGTCGTCAAGTCATCTATATGAATACCTTTTCCTGCACTTTGTCTCCTGGCATGCGCATCGCCTATCTGGTTCTGCCCAACGAATTAGTGGACATTTATCACGAACTTTGCGATTACTACACTTGTACTGTCCCCGTGCTGGAGCAGCTGACCTTAGCCCGATTTATCGACGAAGGAGACTTCGGCAGACACATCAACCGGTCACGCACTGCCGGACGTCACCGGCGAACCCGCCTGCTCCAACTCATACGCCGCTCGCCCTTAATCGATCTCGCCTCTATAGACGAAAAAGACGCCGGTCTCCACTTCCTCCTGCGCCTCCACGGCAATTTCACCGCCGACGATCGAGAAAATCTGCGTCAAGCCAGCCGGCAAAAGGGTATTGCGATCAATTTCCTTGACGACTATCGCCGCCCCAAAGACCGCCTCCTCCACTATTCCAACGACTGCCCTTTAACAATTGTGATAAATTACTCAAATTTAGAGCCGGATCTTTATGAACCCACAATAACCGATCTCACCCAAACCATCCGCGAAGTAGCCACAAGGTCGCCGTCACACCAAGATCTTGTGAGATAAATAAATAACAAACGGAAAAATTAGCAGAAAGAGAACCGTAGATTGAACCACACTCAACGTGGCAAAGCGGGGAGCGCACTGCTCCTGTTCTGCGACCATCGCCGGCATCGCTCCGCCGGGCATAGCTGCCAGCGCTACGACCGTGCGCTTCAATCCCACATCTAGAGGAACAAAATACATAGCTAAAATCATTAAAAGAGGGGCGACCAACAGCCTCAACGCCGTCACAATAAATAATCGATAGTCCTTTATGAGGCTGAGAATATCGCTCTCCTGAACCATGGCTCCGATGACCAACAGACTTAATGGCGTACATAAATTACCGATCATCGTCAGCGTTTCCTGAACCGGCGCGGGCACTTTATACTGAGTCAACAGAAGCACGAACATAATCACAATAGCGATATAAAATGGCTTCAAAAGAATCGTTTTTAGAGATCTTCTCTCCGCTTTTTTCTTACTGACATAATTAATGCCTATGGAATACATCAGTGCATTGTAACCTACAGCAAAAATTGCCCCTAGAAAAATACCGTCATTGCCATAAATACCTAACACAATGGGAAATCCAACAAACATAATGTTGCCAAAGGTGACGATTAAGACCGAAATCTTGCCCTCATCCTCTCCTTTTATTAAATGTCTGCCAAAAAATTTCATCATAAAAAATAAAAATAGATGATAAATAAAGGAAATGATCGCCACCGCACCAACGCGAATCCAGTCGTCTCCTTCTATCGTCAGATAACCAGAACTAATTATGACACAGGGCACGGATAATTCTAAAACTAACCGACTTAACCCCGCCCGGATTTTGGGCGTGATAATTTTCACTTTAGCAGCCACAATTCCTACTGCCGTGACCAAAGCCACAATCACCAGTTGATGAATTACAACGTCCATAAATTAGTTCCTCCACAACACAGTGTTTACCTATTCTACACCTAACCATCTACGAATTAAAAAAATTGTGCCACACTTCCAAAAATAATATTAATAGCGGCTGGTGCAGCAGATAAATCGGTAAAGTGTAACGCCCCCAACTAGACAGCACAGGTATCTGTGTGCGCAAAATATTTTCCAGATTTTTAATCCTACTTAGCCCCTGGCGGACGAAGTGACCCGTTACAAACAGCCAAAACCAAGGTAGTAGAGGAAAGTAATCGCTGGACGAAAAAGATGCCGGAGGCAGACCTAACGGGACAAATATAATACTACTATATAACGTTTTCGGCAGATCAATGGCCAGGGTTGGATGGAAAATACCTAGACCGAAACTTCCCCAGGGCACCTCATAACATAATAAAAATAAAATAAATGCCAGGAACGCCCCTAGCCAGGGTCGCCAATTTCGCGTTCCCCGTTCCACCAGTCCCATTAACCAAATACTGCAGCCGATTAAGTTTAGTACACCAAAATAAATTGCTTCTTCCGGCATGACCAAAACCGTTACCGCTGTGATACCCAGACCTAATAGATTGAGTATTAGCCCCCGCTGAAAAATCTTTCGCCAGCTCCAAGCCCACACATAACCACTGACAAAAATAAATGTCCAACAAATATATTGTTGCCATATTCGGCTAGTTGAGAGCAACGGCCAACCACCATTCCCGTAATAAATGACCTGCACATCGTAGACAAAGTGATAAAAAATCATCGCGATCATCGCAAGACCTCTAAAGGCGTCGATCAAATGATAACGCCCGCCTTTGTTGCGATACGACACCTTCGCCGAAGCCGGTCTTTTGCAATCAGATGTTTCATTGTATTTAGATGTCTGTTGCATCACTGTCTCCATCTACCGCACAGATCGCGATCTTTTTTGTAAAGTTATCATACCATGAGGTAATTTCCCTGTTAATCTGCCATGTGACAAATATTTACATCGAAGCAACCCACTTATAACAGAAAATTCTTAAATTACATTTAAAGGATTCTCATAAGACAAAACTAAAGGTCTTTAATTCTGTTATAATTGTGATTCTGAATATAAAATATCAAGATAGCTATCATATAGATATCAGAAACTAAGCGGCTAACGTAAACCAATCTCTTTTTAACTAGATCACTATACTAGATAACTTAAATCCCTGAGATTTGCACAAAATTGTCCGCAGAAAGGGAATCTTGTGTCTGAAAATAATACAACAAAATCAATGAAAAAAGGGGCGCGGGACAACTCCCGCCTCGGCACCCTGCCGATCAAGACATTGCTCCGTCAATTTGCAGTGCCTAGTATCATCGCCTTGCTTGTCAGTTCAATCTATAATATTGTCGATCAGTTTTTTATCGGACATAGCGTCGGCATCCTCGGCAACGCGGCGACCAACGTTGCCTTTCCTCTGGTGACCATCTGCACATCCCTGAGTCTGCTCTGTGGCATTGGTGCAGCAGCTAATTTTAACTTGGCCATGGGACGAAAGAACACCGAAAAGGCTCAACTGGTCGCAGGCAATGTGATCACTTTGATCCTCATTTGCGGAGTGACACTGATGATTATCACCCGCATATTTTTAACGCCCTTGCTCACCCTTTTCGGCGCCATCGGCGATGTCATGCACTACGCCAAAATTTATACAAGCATTACATCTTTGGGATTTCCATTTTTGATATTTACTGTCGCCGGATCAAACATGGTTCGAGCCGACGGCGCACCGGTCTATTCCATGGTCTGCACTTTAGTCGGCGCCATTCTTAACGTCATCCTCGATCCCATCTTCATCTTCGGATTTGATATGGGTATGGCAGGTGCCGCTTGGGCCACCGTCATCGGTCAGGTGGTTTCTTCAATTATGGTTGCAATCCACTTTATGCGTTTCCGCACTGTGAAAATTGGTTTGCGGGATATGCGTCCCCAGCTGCGCGTCTTTGGAGATATTGCTAAGTTGGGCATAGGTTCATTTATCAACCAAATCGCGATCGTTTTTGTTCAAGTTACATTTAACAATTTAATCGTGTATCACGGTCCTCGATCAATTTATGGCGCGGACATTCCTCTAGCGGCAACTGGCATTATTTTAAAAATAAACATGATTGTATTTTCCATAATCATTGGTATTGCCCAGGGGCTACAGCCTATTTTCAGTTTTAATTATGGAGCTGAAAATTATGACCGGGTGCGCAAAGCTCTGAAGACAGGTGCCACTTTAGCGTTCTTCATCGGTCTGACGGCCACATTCTTCTTCCAACTCTTTCCACGTCAAATCATCGGTGCCTTTGGAACGGGTTCAGAACTGTACTTTGAATATGCCGTGCGCATGTTCCGCATCTTTCTCCTGTTGACATCTTTAAACGGCTTTCTGCCCATTTTCATGAACTTTTTCTCTTCCATCGGTCGAGCCCAAAAAGCGGTCTTTATGTCACTGTCCCGTCAGTTGATATTTTTTATTCCCTTGGCACTGCTTTTTACCCGCATATGGGGATTAAAGGGATTGATCTATACTGCACCGGTCGCCGACTTTATTTCTTTTGTCGTTGGCATCACCCTGATTACAACCGAAATGCGCAAAATGCGAAAATTAGAGCAAGCCAAAGAAGAACGTCTATTGACTGCCGCCTCTGCCGCCGCCGATCAATAACGACCTCTCTGTCCGCCCAATAGCGGTCTCTCAACCAGCTAAATGTAGACCTCATCCTTGCCAGTTTAAGGATGACTTACAAATTTATTTCATTTTAAAAAGAAATCTATTTAGAGTTAATTATTCAACTGATAAGTGAACGTACCATCTGTCGAAATTTCGATGGACGCATACCGATCGGGTCCCTGCCAAAAAGGATGATCTCGCGGCGGATCGCTAAACAGACAGAGCAGATCCCGCCCGTCATTTTCTGCCCAATGTTTGAGCTGTTCGTAGACAATTGGTGCAGCACTGTTGTATTTACAAGTTGAAGAAGACGTGGTCAGACAAAGTCGCAACGGCATATCTTCCATAAAAAAGGGATCAATGGAATCAATCTGCCCATGGTGAGGCAATTTGAGGACATTTACATCGATCAAAGCCTCTTTTACCGCCGCCGTCCGCTGCCAATTTTGGGGCGTATTGTCGGCACAAAATAACCCCACAAACGAGGCAAAACTTATTTTCAAAATGAAACTCGTTCCGTTGGAAAGTTTGTCCAGATGATCCAAGAGGGCAATTTGCCGCTCGACGGCTTGATCATTTTCTTCATCTGTCCAAAGGCTCAACTCCTCTATCAAATTAAGAAATTTTGCCACAACCGTCGGAGCCGGACTTAACACTTCGATGTTTAAATCACCGATCATGTGTACGTCCCCCTGTCGCAGCTGATGTACCTGTGTGCCCTCAAACTCAAAGTATTCCAACAGAACCAGATAATCCTCAAGGGATGACACGAATAACTCCACGTTCTTGGGTAAAAAAACGTGAGAAGGTAAACAGACAGCCACTTCAGCAAAAGCTTCCACCGGAAAAGGCGTCCAGACATGGGTCACTGTCACCTGCTCTAACAAAGGCAACAAACCGCCGAGGTGATCTTCATGGATATGAGAAATAATCAGATGATCAATGTGCTTGATGTCTTGCTCGGCAAACCAGTCACAGACCCGCATTCGCCCGGAATCGCCGGTAAATTCCTCCGGCAAATTGCCACCTGCGTCTAAGAGGCAGGTGCCGCCCGCTCCTTTAAACAAAAAGGCATCGCCATACCCCACATTCAGCATATGTAATGACACGCTATCTTTCACAATAATTGCCTTTCCATTGTAAACTAGACAACCAACTTCCTTGAGTTTGATCGGTCGCTTGCTCCAAAACCTTAATCCACAATCTTAACCGGTGACTGGACTAATTTTAACTTGTCGAGAGCAGCCTGTATATTAGGACTTAAATCTCTGCAATAGGCTTCGCACAATGCCAACCCACTGCTATCAGGTACTGCCCCGTATCACCAGTTCTGCAGGAATCCGCTTTATACCCGGAGCCACAGTTTTGCCTGAAATTAAATCATGGAGCAACCGCACACAGTCCTCTCCCAACCCCCGATTATCTACCCGCACCGTCGTCAATTCAGGTTCAATCGTCTTCCAAAATACTGTCGTCAAAGCCGGCCACCGCAAAGTCCCGGGGAACACTATAGCCCCGCCTATAAACTCCTTTGATGATCCCCACAGCTATTTCATCGTTGGTACAATAAAATGCCGTAGGATAATCTTCTTTCGACCTGCCATCTAAAATTTCAGCAAAACAACCCATGGCGTGTTCGTAATCTGCCTGTATAGTAAATATATCTTCCGCCTTGACGGGCAAACCATTTGTTCTCAAAGTGTCGACATAACCTGCCCGTCGCCCCTTCATGACATGGTCAGAAAAATTCCCTTGAATTAGGGCAATGCGGCGATGACCCCTATCGATGAGATGCTGTACCACTTGAACAGATCCGGAATAATCGTCGATGGCCAAACAGATTCGATCTTCGCTGCGAGTAATATTATTGAGCAAGACGATGGGTTTATGTTGGTGCTGGAAGTAATCAATCAGCTCGGCGTTGATCTGACCCGCCAAAATCGCGCCGTCTACCTGTTTTTTTATATAAATTTCACCGTTTGGCAAGCGCGTATCTGCCGACGAAGATATGATGACACTCAGTCCTAATGCGTGGCTCATATCTACTACTGCATCTAAAATCGGTGCATAAAAAGGATTGAGAAAAGCTGGAGACTGATGTTCATATAAAATAAAAGCGATGTTATCTGTGCGCATCCGCGGCATGGCCTGAGCGATCGCATTAGGCGTATAATTTAACTTCCGTGCGGCCTCATAGACCTTGTTGCGGGTACTCTCTTTAACCAAATGAGGCTCAGAAAATGCCCGTGTCACCGTTGCTCTTGAATAACCGCACAGGGCAGCAACATCTAAAATTGTTGAGGGCATATATATCTCCTAAAAATTCTGTCCTTAAGAAACGGTGAGATCGCAGGTGCGAAAATACTCCACCACTTAAAATATAGCAAGGCGGCGAAATCGCTTCTAACGACTTTGCCGCCTCGCAAACCCTTTGTGTAATAATATCAGCTTCGTTATATGTAACAGCCAGCTGATTCCTTCTCTTAACGTCGTTGAACCATCTGTTTAAAACTGGAACGGATGTAAGGGAAGGCAATCAATAGTATCAGAAGGGTCATAAGGATACTCGTCGCCGATGTGACGCCAATGTCCAAATCGTTATACCCCCGCTGATAAATATACATTGTAATTGTGCGAGTTGAATTGTAAGGTCCACCCTTCGTCAACACATTGACTTTGTCAAATAGTCGGAAGGTATCGATCAGCCTTAATAAGATGACGACGGTCATAGGTTTTGCCAAATACGGCAGCGTGATATGCCGCAGTCTTTGAAAACTGTTAGCGCCGTCGAGGGCTGCGGCCTCGTGCAGATCCTGGGGCATTTGGCACAGTGCAACATATACCAACAGGAAGACAAAAGGCGCATACTGCCAAATATCTACCCAAAGCACCGAATAAAAGGCGGTATTTATGTCCTGCAGCCAGTTGACAGGGGCAATCCCGAATACACCCAAAATCTGATTTAATATACCATAGCTATTGCTGAACATAGTCTGCCAAATCAATGTGATGGTGATCGGCGGGCAGAGCATGGGGAAGAGAAACAGCGTCCGCAATAGCTTGGAAGGTCTCCCCGAACCATGTAAAAACAAGGCCAACAGGGTGCCAAAGATGGTCTCTGTAACCACTGCCAGTAATGTAAATTTTACAGTCACCCAAATGCTGTGTAGAAAGTCCTTATCTTGGATTGCATCTATGTAATTTTTCAGTCCAACCCACTGGGTGCCGCCCCGATTCATCGTGATTAATGTCATGTCAGTTAGACTCGTGACGAGCACGTAAATAATAGGCAGCAGACTGGTTAACAGCAATATGATCAAGGCTGGCCACACCATCACATTGGTGAACACGCGGTTGTGATCTACTAATTGCGTACGTTTCTTTTCCATCGTTACAACTCAGCTTTATTTAATGACGTCGTTCATTGCTTCGGCGGCAGCAGCTAACGCTTCTTCAGGCGTTTTAACGCCGGATACCGCAGCGGATAATTCTGCACCCAAGACTTCTTCTGCTTTGGACCAATTGGTGTGACGAGGACGGACTTTAGAAGCCTTTGTCGCTTCCAACAGGGTCGGGAAGTGAGGGTATTTTTCAACTAATTCTGCATCGGTCAGGACAGATTCACGGGTCGGAACACCGCCAGCATCTGCCATAATTTTTTGTGACTCTGCGGAAGTCAGGTAGTTCAACAATTCAATAGCCAGTTCTTGGTTACCCGAGTTACCGGTGACGCCCATCATCCAGTTACCGATCATACCGGCAGGATAAGTTTCGCTGTCAGCATCGACTTTGCCAGGAATAACTGCATAAGCAGCACTCGCTTCTGAACCAGAGACATACCATGAGGGCCAACCCAAGGACATCGCTGCTTTGCCGTCGGAAACTGCTGCGACCAAGTCATTCTTCTCGTAGTTAGCGCCGGTCTCTAATAATTTAATATAGAGTTCAAGGGCTGCGATACCTTTTTCGCTGTTAACTTGGGCTTCCCAGTTTTCGTCAAATACTTCGCCGCCCATAGCCCAGTAAATTGGCAGCCAATCACTGACGATCGGATTGCCTTGTTGACCACGGATGACATAGCCCAAATTACCATCGGCTTGAACCTGCTCGGCAGCTGCCAGGACAGCATTCCAGTCGGTAGGCACATCGCTCACAAGGTCTTTGTTGTAGAACAGGAACATGACATTACCACTAAAAGGCAGGGCATACTGATCGCCTTCGCCGTAGGGCACTTTACCGATGTCGAGACACTGTTGTACCAGATCGCTATCTGCTTCGTAGCCTGCTTCGGTCAAATTTAGGAAAATTTGAGCTTCGGTAAACTCTGGCATCCAGGGATCATCGGCCATGACGAGGTCAAAGTTGCCGGTGGGCTTTGTGCTGTCCAACATAATGTTTTTCTTCAAGTCAGCGGCTTCGTAGCCTGATACTTCAATTTTACAGTTGTGAGCAGCTTCGAAATCTGCCTTGACGCTCTCGATGGCATCGACATGGGAACCGCCACGAGCTGCAATGCTAATTGTCACAGTTTCGCCGCTATCTGCTGCCGGAGCTGCTGTCTCTTCCTGACCGGCATCAGCCTCGGTCTCTTCTGCTGCTGTCGTCTCTTCGGCTGCAGCCGTGGTCTCCTCGGTATCTTTAGAACCGCCACCACAAGCTGCGGCACTGATCATCAGTGATGCGGCTAGTAAGCCGACAATGCCTCTCTTAACTTTTTTTAATACCATAGTGTCCTCTTTCCTTTGGAGTAGCTTTTTCCTTCTTTTCCTCTTACGTGTGCTTACTGTACTTCGCTTGTCTTTTATATCGATAACCGAAGTGGTGGATAAGACTTGTTTAGCTAACTTTATGTTTAAAGATCTTTTTAGCTTAGATTGTATTTTCTGACTTCTTGACTACCACATTAGTCTCACGTTGAGTGTTCGACTATTCCTTCACTCCGCCGCTGGACAGACCCGCGATCAAGTAACGCTGGGCAAATATGACGAAGATGAGCACCGGAATCATCGAAATAATACCGCCAGCACCGATCTGTCCCCACTGAGTCAGTTCTTGTTCGCTGTTCATCGTGGACAAGAGCAACGGTAAAGTAAATAGATCTCTTTTTTGAATAAAAATAACGGCGTATAGATATTCATTCCACGACGCCATAAACGACAGCATACCGACGGCGGCAATCGATGGATAAATCTGGGGCAAAATGATGTGAGAATAAATCTGCCACTCGCTGGCACCATCGATCTGGGCGCTCTCTTCAATGCCCTGAGCCAAGCTGTCAATTGATGTCATCGTGAACCAAATGATGAGGGGTAAATTGATGAGCAAGTGGGCTACAATGATAGGCAGCCTAGTCTCCGACAACTGTAAATAATTGAAAATAAAGTACAGGGGCATAGCAAAGGCAATCGGCGGCAGCACCCGCACCAATAGAATCCAGAAAAATGACACTTTGCGCAGACCAAAGCGGAAGCGAACTCGCACCAAAATATAAGAACACGCCAAGCCGACAATCAGTGCAATAATCAAAGAAATGGCAGTGACGATAAAGCTATTCCACAGGGCCTGTTCAAAGTGATGTTTAACAAATAACATCCGGAAGTGTTCAAATGTAAAGCTCTTCGGGAAAAAACTCAAGGCGGATGTCAACTCCTCGTTGCCCCGTATGGCCAACGAGATCATCCAATAAATCGGGAAGAACGTCCAAATCAGCAACAGCGCCGTGACGATGCCGCGCCAAACTTTTCGCTTTGGTTTCATATACTCCCCCTTACTAATGAATGATACTAACTTCAGTCTCGTAGTCGAAGAGATGAATATGGTCAGGATCCAACGCCACGGTAATCATATCGTCGTAACGGACGTCATGTACTTGATCATTGATGCGGGCAGTCAAATTGCTATCCCACTGTGTTTTCAAATACAAATAGCTCTCGGCACCGAGCATCTCGACGACCTCAGCCTTAACTTGCAGTTTGGTATCGCTATAACGTTCTACATCCTCTGGTTCCATATAAATATGTTCAGGTCGAATGCCCAAAATAACCGGACGATCCAGATGAGCTAGAACCTCTTCAGTTTCATAGCGAGGCAAAAGATATAATTTAACGGAATCAACGGCATGGGTTGACTGTTCCTTGCTATCTGTCCCTATAGGTTCTGCACAGACAAAAAGTCCCGCCTCATCTTTACCAAGTCTGCCCTCGATGGTGTTCATCGGCGGCATACCGATAAAACGGGCGACAAATAAGTTGACAGGCAGGTTGTATAGATCAGTCGGCGTTGCCACTTGTTGGACGATACCATCTTTCATCACGACAATGCGCGTACCCATGGTCATCGCTTCGGTCTGATCGTGGGTAACATAAATAATGGTCGTCTGAAGTTGTTGATATAACTTGGTAATCTGGACGCGCATCTCCACGCGCAATTTTGCATCTAAGTTGGACAAGGGTTCATCCATAAGGAAAACTTTAGGTTCACGGACAATTGCCCGTCCTAGGGCTACCCGCTGACGCTGACCACCTGACAATTGTTTAGGTTTGCGATCTAACAATTCTGTAAGCTGCAGGGTCTCCGCTGCATGGCGTACCCGGTTATCAATTTCATCCTTGGGCACCTTGCGCATTTTAAGTGCAAAGGCGATGTTGTCATAAACAGTCATGTGGGGATAGAGGGCATAGTTTTGGAAAACCATGGCAATGTCCCGGTCTTTTGCCGACACATTGTTGACGACCTTGCCGTCGATGCTGATTTCGCCTTCTGTGATACTCTCTAAGCCAGCGATCATGCGCAAAACTGTGGACTTGCCACAGCCCGACGGACCGACTAAAATGATGAATTCTTTGTCCTCGATTTGTAGATTGAAATCCTGTACGGCGAGGACTCCGTTGTCATACACCTTGACAACTTCATTTAAACCGACTGTAGCCATATTGCCCTCTCCTTAGTTCTTTATATTGGCTAAAATGTTAACGTTCTCATTTGGGCAGAAATGTCCTTTTAATTCCGAACTATTGATATGATATATGCAATTTTCCAGTCTGTGATTATAGATATTTAAAGCTCATGTAAAAAACAAGTTAAAGACTTTTCTACTTCTAATATTATCAGCTATTTGTATTTTCGTGAAGGTTGACCCTGATTTTTCTTGCCGTCTCTTTATGGCGAAATTTCAGCGAATTTAGCATGCAATTAAGAAAAACAATCAAATCAAAACACAGCAGATTTTATTCACCCATTTCCACCCTTACTTTGAGATGTTCGTCGGCATAAGCAGCCGCCTGGGCATGATCTCCCAAATACGGTCCTGTCTGAGTCATTTTCAATACTACCAAAGCCGTCGCATAGAGCAGAGAAGTAGCGATATCATGGCGCATGCGATAAGCAAGATAGGACGCAAAAACTGTGTCGCCGCGCCCGGTGCGACCGTCCAAAGAGATCGGTGTATAATCACATTCGTAATATGCCTCGCCGTCATAGACCAACATCTGGTTATGGAAAGAAATAAAAACCTCTTGGGCACCCCAATCGTAGAGTTGCTTGGCACCAGCATGGCGGGCATCGGTTCCTGTTAAAATGCGAGCTTCTTTTGCATCAGCTTTCAAATATTTAACCTGAGGTAAAATGTCTTTTTTTGTCTCCCAGTCCTGGTAAGTCATTGCCTGACCCACGCCTTCACCATGGCGGAGCAAACACTGAACGTCCAATGCCACATCGCCTCGCGCGGCAACCATACGGATAAATGAATCGCTAAAATCGCCATACACCAGACCACCCAAATGGTATATCGCCGCGTCAAAACCCTCTAGATCCTCTTTTACAAACGGATCTGCCTGACTTTTTAACGAACTGATCCTCTCTTCGTGGGAGATATCTAAATAGCGGTTTTCGATGGAAGTCATGGCAGCACTGGGCAAAATTAAAAGATCACCGCTAAAACCGTCAAAGCGCTTTCGCACATCCGGCACATCGGTACCCCCTTTAACTAAGGCGATACAGTCTGCGCCCGCCGCCTTTGCGGCAAAAGGCGAGTAAACAATAGCACCGCCAATTTCCACCTCACAGCTGCCGTCGGGTTCGATATTATAATCCCTGGACACCGGTCCCAACAGAGCAATATCATATTGCTTCTTCATAGATTGATCCTTTCAAATATTTAAATAACAAATTGCAGTATATTTCTTATGGAAACAGCATGGTCTCGCTAAAATTAAGTCTCACACTTTTATTTAGTTTTGCCTACGCCATATAATTTAACCCAATACCCTTAATTAAGTAAAATAAAATACGGATGAGCCGAAGCTGATCCGTATATGAAATCCTTTCAAGTCATTTGGTGCGGCTATGTTTAGCCCCCTAGCCTATAGAGAGGAGAGTCAACGTTCAGATGTCCAACGATTAATTTAAAAGCGTCAAATAATTTTCGAATTAATCTGCAAGCATAAACTTGTTGACAGCGATAAGTAATCCATCGTCAGAGCCGACATTCCCTGGAAAAACCACATAAGACATATTTGAAAACTTACATTCCTCGCCCGTTTGCCAGATGGGAACTCCCGGTAAAATTTGACCTAAAACCTTTGCTCTAGCTATAGAAAGTCCCTTTGTGGCCACATCGCTCGAAGTTATGCCCCCTTTCGCAATGACAAACTTTGGTCTGATGCTTAAATTAGAGAAAATTCGAATAAGACCATCGGAAATCTGTCTCGCCAAACTTAGCTCCGCTTCCTTATCCGTCCCGCCTAAATCAAGTCTCTCCCTTCTCGTATAAATAACAACTGTCTTGCCCTGGGAAATATACTCATTGGCTGATTGACTGACGCGGCTTATTTCGGCATCGAATAAATCTTTATCTAATACAAGGTGCTGATTAAATTCAAGAGGCGTCACCTCACCCTGTTCAAGCAAAATTTTTAATTGACGTGACGTCTTGTCGACATGAGAACCGACAATGACTATGCCGCCATTTTGGTGATCTGAGGTAATCAGAGACTCACTCGAGACAACGGTATTTTGCGGACAATTAATCATTACTTTCAAAATAGAGGCAGCTGTACGGAAAATAAAATGCTTTCCCTTTTCGATCGCTTTAAAAAGCGGAATAACAAAGGCTATTAAATCCCTATAACTGATCGCATTAACAACTACTTTTTGAAAATTGGTGGTCTGCATACATTTTTCAAACACAATTCTTTCACCGTTTTCACTGCGCAGATCATCAATTGATATATATATAACATCTTCTTCCAAATAATAACCACAGGTTTTCTCTTCGATCCACTTTCCTAGATGAGAATTAGAGAAACCAAAAGTCTTGTCCAAAGCATATTCCGTTTCGGCAACCGGAATCAATGAACTATTTTCATATACATAATGTATGTTATCGGCAGTAAACCGACCGCCTTCGCGAAAGAATGGACAGATGATCTCGCCATCCTGTGGTTGTGATGACAAAGCCTCCCATGTTTGCCGAATTGTCTCTGTTTCTAAAGGGAAGTGTCCCCTAAGCGTCGAATCACTGCGGCTAACAAGCAGAATATCTCGGTTTGTGTTACGAGATGCCTCGAAGAGATTAGTCACAATCTCTTTATGCAGTGTTACAGTGTCAGCCGCTGAAAGTGAGCGTGAATTTGTTAATATAAAAAACATTCGCGGTTGACTTGCTAACTCCCGCTCTAATACTTCAACCCCCCATTGCGTAAGAATGTTGACATCTTTTACTGTCTGGGTTCCCGTTGGGTCATCATCTAAAACGACAATCGTCTTATCCAGACGTTTAATTATGTCCTCTAAATCTAAACTCAAATAATCCATATTTTGTGTCTGACATTGACCGTCTAGGTCTTCTAATTCAATAGCTTTAATCATCAAAATACCTCTCAATTAAACCCCAAAAGAAACACTACTCAACATGTTTAGTTGTTTTCTGCTGTAATTTGGACAATTGACTATTTTTCTGCAACCTGCAAATTAATATAAATATAATATTATCATTTCTCAATCAAATTTAATTCAAATATTTCTTTTTACGACAGACATACTTTGATAAGAAAGAAGTATAAGCAACAATTTCGTGTATTCGTGGTAAAATAGTAACTCACAGAATCGATAACAATGAGATAACTAATGACCAAAATGGCATTCCCTCCATCCCGATATAAAAGCTAAAAGAAACAGGAGGACTAGAACTATGAGCGCTTGGAATCAATTGCCAGACGAAAGACTGCGGCCAGATGATTTTATTGCCGTCATAGAAATACCCAAAGGCAGTAAACAAAAATATGAGATAGACGAGTCTACCGGTCTCTTGCGGCTCGACCGAATACTTTACACATCGACCCACTACCCGGCTAACTACGGCTTCATCCCCCGGACTTTGGCCGCCGACGGCGATCCCTTGGACGTCCTTGTCCTGTGTTCGGAAACGTTAGTACCGATGTGCATGGTGCAATGCTTTCCGATCGGAATTTTGTCAATGAAAGACGACAACAAAAATGATGAAAAAATCATTGCCGTTCCCTTTAAAGACCCGCAGATGTCCGATTACCAAGACTTAAAGGACTTGCCCCCTCACGTCTACAATGAGATGGAACATTTCTTTAGTGTTTATAAAGAACTTGAGGGCATCGAGACCGACATAATGCATATCAGCGGTCGCGCAGAGGCCGAGATTGTCTTTGCCCGCTGCCGCGAGGCTTTTGAAGCTGCAGACGACACCAGCAAAAAAGTCTATCCCATAGCAAATCAATAGTTTTAGCAAACTTTTTAGGGATGGTTGTAATGACAGAAAAAGCGAAGGGCGATTGTGGCGCACTCTATAATGCAATTTTTGACGAAAAGTTAATAGCAGAACGGCGTCACTGTAAAGGCGTCTGCGCCCGCTTCAACAATACCGATCCTAATGACATAGAAGCACAAACGGCTATTCTGAGAGAATTGCTGGGTCATTTAAGCGAAAATGTCGCCATCTGTGCCCCCTTCTTTTGTGACTACGGCTATAATATCTATCTTGGTCATCACGTGGAAATTAACCACAATGTCGTTATCCTGGACGGTGCCCCAGTGACTGTCGGTCATTATGTATTGATTGGTCCTAACTGTACTATTGCCACGGCCGGTCATCCACTAGATGTAAACCTTCGCCGCCAGGGTCTTGAATTCGCCCTGCCGATCACTATAAAAGACGACGTCTGGATCGGCAGTAACGTAGCCATCATGCCGGGCATCACAATCAGTGAAAATAGTGTCATCGGAGCAGGTTCTGTAGTAACCAAAGATATTCCCCCCAATGTAGTAGCTGTCGGCGCACCTTGCCGCCCGATACGAAAAATTCCAAACTGTATTACTTCTAATTCGGCTATCGAACAAAGAGACGACAACTTATAAATATATCTCGACTAAATGTATCGCTTTTGCGATCGAGTCCAGTCGTCCTGCCGATGCCCCCATCAATGAACAAATGTCTTTATGCCTATAATTCAGGCGGTTGGGGATACAACATATCATGTAATTGCATTAATTCATCGTACTTGGCGTCATCTATCAATCCCGAAGCCAGGGCGGCCTCCTTCAACGATATGTTGTCTCGATCCGCAGTCTTGACAATGTCGGCACAATTTTCATAGCCAATAGTGGGAGCCAGTCGCGTCACCAACATCAAAGCATGATCAACATTGCGTTTTATTTGCTGTTCGTTGACACCAATGCCATCAACACAGCGCTCCCGGAAGGAAGCACAGCCATCGGCCAACAGATTAGCAGATTGCAGAAAATTATAAATAATCAACGGCATATATGTATTGAGTTCAAAGGCGCCCGAAGCAGCGCCAAAACTCACAGCGACATCGTTGCCCATTACCTGAACACACAGCATACTAACCGCCTCACACTGGGTAGGATTTACCTTGCCTGGCATGATCGAGCTGCCCGGTTCATTGGCCGGCAACAATAATTCCCCTAAACCGCAGCGCGGTCCACTGCCTAACAGACGGATGTCATTGACCACTTTAAAGAGTCCATTAGCTAACATTTTTAAACCGCTATGAGCCGCCGCCACCTGTTGTTTGCCACTCAATTCGGTAAACTTATTTGGCGCCTCTGTAAATTCAAGTTCAGTGATCTCGCATAGTTTTTGAGCCACCAACTGATCAAAGCCCAACCAGGCGTTCAGTCCTGTGCCCACAGCTGTGCCACCCAACGCCAACGGCGTCAGACCAGCACTCACTTGTTTAAGAAGTGCCAGACTTTGACGCAACAGACCACTCCAACCTGAGATCTCCTGATCCAAACCGATCGGTACAGCGTCTTGCAGATGGGTGCGACCGACTTTTACTATCCCCTGACAGCGTTGTTCTAGTGCGTCGAAGCTAGCAATTAAGGCCTGTACCTCTGGAATCACACGTTTCTCCAAAACCCGCTTGGCAGCGATGTGCATGGCTGCTGGAAAAACATCGTTGGAGCTTTGACCCATATTAATGTCGTCATTGGGATGGAAAGTCAGATCTGGGCGTCGCTTTCGACACATTTCGGCAACTACTTCATTGACATTCATATTGGTCTGGGTCCCACTGCCCGTCTGCCACACCGCCAATGGAAAAGGCGTCAGATCACCGACTTCGACACCGCTAACCAACGTCTCACAGACGGCGGCAATGACGTCAGCTTTAGCCGCAGACATACGCCCCATCTCGGCGTGACTCAGAGCAGCGGCCCACTTAATTTCGAGCAGAGCTTTAATCTGTTCGGGTGGCATTTTTTCATTGCCGATGGGAAAATTCTGCAAACTGCGCTGGGTCTGAGCGCCCCACAAAGCATCAAAGGGAACTTCCAGTTCCCCCATGGTATCGTGTACTATACGAGTTTTATGTTCCATATTTATCCTCTTATGATTATTGTCCCAAATTGCGGGAAGGTGGAAAGGGATTCACACTGCGAAATTTTATATCTCACTCAGTCTAGAGAGGGCAGACACTTTGGCAACGACGAACTGTTGTCCAATCAGAGGACCGTCATTTTTTCACTCGATCTGCCCTTGACTTAGCAAGTGAATACGTGACCCAGACGGATATTATCGTTACTATATCACGGCTATCCCTCCATTGCCTAGACCAACGAATCAGTTCAGATTTTTCAATCTGCTCTATTTCACACACAGACCAAAAGATCTTTAAAACTGCGTCAAACAATTCTAAGGAGAAATCCACCTGCCTGTCCACGACAATCAGTATATGACCATATGTACTTCGTACTAAAATAACACTTAAAATTAGACATAAATATTCGAGCAAAGAAATCTATAAAGCGCCTTCGTAACGTCCTTTCCTCTGATTTTTCTAACGCAGCCCAAGGAGGGAAACGCTTTACAAAACTAACACGTTGCTTTATGATAGTAAAGCGTTAAATTGAAGGGTGATCTAGTCCATGAAGGACTGCTCACAATACTCAATTAAATGAAAAGAGAGGAAGAAAATGAAAATTTTTAAGCGTTTTTTAGTAGCAACCTGTAGCGTTGCCCTGTTAGCCGGTCTCGCACTGAGCGGCTGCGGCGACAATAAGACCGATGAAACAGCGGCTGAAACCACAGCTGCGGCGGAAGAAACGACAGCAGCAGAAGAAACCACAGCTGCAGAGGAAACAACGGCTGCTGGAGCTGAAACGGATGCTGAAGCTGAAACGGATGCTGAAACAAGTTCAGCCAATGCTGATGTAGCAACCTTGCTGCCCGATGGCGTCCTCAAGATGGGTCTCGATGACAGCTTGCCCCCGATGGGATTCCGCGATGAAAAGAATGAAATCGTCGGCTTTGACGTAGATGTGGCTCGCGAAGTCGCCAAGCATCTCGACATCGAACTAGAACTTGTGCCTATTGACTGGTCAATGAAACAACAAGAACTAGACGCTGAGAACGTCGATTGTCTCTGGAATGGCTACAGCTGGACCGAAGAACGTGCTGAAGCTTGCGCCCTGACCAAACCTTATATGGAAAATATGCAAGTCTTAGTTACGATGGCCGACAGCAATATCCAGTCTCTAGACGATATGGCCGGTAAGAAACTATCTCTACAGGAAGGTTCTACCGCTGAATTGGCTCTGGACGATGCCGCCGAATTTAAAGACAGCCTGGACGAAGTTGTTCCTTTCAAAGAAAATGTCACCGCATTTAAAGATATCGAAGCCGGTCAAACCGATGGTTTGCTGATCGATAGCATTATGGCTGACTACTACATCGCCCAACAAGACAATCCCGATAACTATCTGATCGTCGGTGATCCCTTGGCTGTAGAGGACTACGTCATCGCCTTCCGTAAAGATGACACCGAGCTGCGCGATCTCATCGAAGCCACCCTGGTCGAGATGAAAGAAGACGGTTCATTGGGCGCAATCGCCACAGAATGGTTTGGCAAAGACATCACCACCGTTGGTAATTAAGTCTGCACCATCAGGTTGGCAATTATACAGTAATTAATGATTATTAATGATTAATTATGTATAATCATTTCGTTTCAAAGAGCTGCTCAGGGTCATGTCCCTGAACAGCTCTTTACGCGTTAATTTGAATTTAATTTACCTATCTTCGCTGCAACTGAAGGACAAAATTTCTTGGACTATGTTGATCAACAAACCCGGCGCTGAGACGTCGAACGAGGTAAAATCATGGATTGGAACAGCTTTGTAACTCTGTTACCCGCCTTTTTGCAAGGTACTTGGATGACCATACGCTTATTTTTGATTACCCTGCTCTTCTCCCTTCCATTGGGTATGATCATTACAAAGGGACGCATGTCAAAAATGAAATGGCTGAGCGGTCTAGTTGCCGTCTTTCAGTGGGTGATCCGCGGCACCCCTTTGATGCTCCAATTGGTCATCGTCATGTACTTCCCATCCATCGCTTTAGGAATAAAAGGGGTCAATCGCTTCACCGCAGCTGGCATCGCGTTTATTATCAACTACGCTGCCTACTTCTCGGAAATATATCGCAGCGGCATCGAATCCATTCCCGCAGGTCAGCTCGAAGCAGCCAAAGTACTGGGGCTTTCTAAAGGCAGAACCTTCCGTCGCATTATTTTGCCCCAAACTGTCAAGCGCATCCTTCCTGCTATGGGCAATGAATTCATGACCCTCGTGAAAGATACCGCCCTCGCCCAAGTCATTGGCAACATCGAACTCCTCAAAGTCGCTCAATCCCAGATGAACCGCACCACCAGCATGGTCCCCCTACTCATAGCTGGCGTATTTTATATGATTATGAATGGGGCTGTTCAACTCATCATTGCTGCCTGGGAAAATCGACTAGACTATTATAAAGGCTAAAGGAGGAGCTGAAATATGAGCAAAACAATGATTACCGTCAAAAATATCGAAAAGCGTTTCGGCGATCTGGAAGTCTTAAAAGGCATTTCTTTTGAAGTTAACCAAGGCGATGTCTACGCTATCATCGGTCCCTCAGGTTCTGGTAAATCAACCTTGCTGCGCTGTCTTAATCAGTTGGAAATGGCTGATGGCGGTGACGTGACGATCTGCGATAAAGTTTTATTATCTACAGATGCCGACGGTAACGTTCATTACTGTGACGTGCCCACCTGCCGGCAGATCCAACTGGATGTCGGCTTAGTATTTCAAAATTTTAATCTCTTTCCCCATCTGTCCATTTTAGAAAATATTATTGAAGCGCCGATTCACGTTTTGGAAGAAGATCGCAAATCAGCCGTTGCCAACGCCGAAGCACTGCTGGAAAAACTAGGTCTGCCCGACAAACGGGATGCCTATCCCTACCAGCTTTCAGGCGGACAACAACAACGTGTTTCCATAGCCAGAGCCCTAGCCTTGAATCCCAAAATCCTCTGTTTTGACGAACCCACATCTGCCTTAGACCCCGAATTGACCGGAGAAGTTCTCAAAGTCATTCACGACTTAGCGCAAGAAAACATGACAATGATCATTGTCACCCACGAAATGCGCTTTGCAGAAGAGGTAGCGGACCGAGTTATTTTTATGGATCAAGGGATTATCATCGAAGAGGGCACTCCCTACGAAATCTTTAATCAGACAATCAACGAACGCACCATGCGATTCTTACAAAAAATTCAAAATCAAGAATAATTCTTTATTTTTTGTCATGATCGATCCTGCTATGATATTGTTGTGCTGTTTTTTATGAACAATAAAATATAAATTAGGTGTGATAAACTAAACAGTATCTTATAATTAAGGAGACCACCGCTCTATATTTTGGGCGATTAAAATATTATGACAAAACCAAAAAAAGATAATGAAGGAGAGCAACAACCTAAATTGTTCTCCAGTAAATATATTGTGGGTTTGGTGGCCATGATCATCATTCTCATTGTTACATTTAAACTTCTTCCCACCGACTACACATGGCCGGAAATTAAAGAAATACTCTTATCAGCTAAACCCGGTTATATCATTGCCGGCTTTGGTTTGATGTTTATTTTTCAACACTGTGTCACTTTAAGCATACAGCTGTTAATCAACTTGTTTTCAGGTCAACGATTTCCACTGGAATTGTCATTTAAAAGTGCCTATATCGGTTATTTTTTTAATAATGTCACTCCATTTGCCACAGGTGGTCAACCTATGCAAATGTATTATATGAACAAACGTGGAGTTAGTTTGTCCTATAGTAGTATCATTTTTATGCTGTTATCCATTTTTTACACGATCTGTTTGCTCACTGTGGGAGCCGTTATGTTGATTTGGAAACATGATTTAATTATGTCCAGTCTTCATTACATTCGCTATTTTATGTATGTCGGTTACCTGCTCAACTCCCTTTTAATCGTCGGCATGGTTTTATTGATCGTCAAACCGGCCATCATTAGAAGTTTAGCCAAAGGTGTGTCCGGTCTATTGCTGCGCTTTCGATTCATCAAAAATCCGTATCACTATCTGCGTAAATTAGCCAACTTCACTAGGGGTTACAAGGCGAACTCAGACGCTCTGCGCAAGAAGCCCATTGTACTGGTAAAGTTATTCCTGCTTCACCTGATCCAAATTCTGGTTCTCTTTACAATCCCCTATTTAGCAACTCGCTCCCTCGGTGGCAAGCCCAATATGTTGGCTGATACGGTGAGTCTGCAGGCCTCCTTATATATTTCGGCTAATTCCATTCCTACCCCTGGAGCTGTCGGCATAACTGAAACTGGATTCGTCACCATGTTCAAGTCGATCCTGCCCGACCACCAGGTCATGCCCGCTATGTTGCTGACCCGATTTATAAATCTATATGGTTTCATGATTATCTCTGCGATCATCACGATCATTGCCTTTCTGCGTGCCGACCATGATCGCAAACATAAGAAGCCCCGCTTAGATAAAAAGACAAAATTGCTTAAGAATAAAGCAAACAATAGAGTTTAGAAAAAAGAATACCTATACTTTTTATTTTGAAATACAAAGACCCCCAAAGTTTTGGGGGTCTTATTCGTTGGAACAACTTATTTCCAATTGCTTTTGGAACAACTTATTCCAACTGTTTGGGGTCTTGCTAAATTGTAAAAATTACTTGCGGAGAATAGAGCCGCTGATGATCATACGTTGCACTTCACTTGTCCCCTCATAGATCTCAGTGATCTTGGCATCCCTCATCATGCGCTCAACGGGGTAATCACGGGTGAAACCGTAACCGCCGTGAATTTGAACAGCCTTTGTGGTGACCCACATAGCGGTCTCAGAAGCATATAGCTTAGCCATAGCAGCCTCTTCGGTAAATCTTTTCTGATGGTCTTTGGCATAGGCCGCTCTGTAGACCAGTTGGCGGGCAGCTTCGGTACGCACGTGCATATCTGCCATCATCCACTGTAAACCTTGCTTAGTAGCAATGGGACGTCCGAATTGAACGCGGGTCTTAGAATACTCGATGGCTTCGTCCAAAGCACCTTGAGCGATGCCGAGTGCTTGGGCCGCAACGCCCACCCTGCCACTGTCTAAAGTCTGCATAGCAATTTTAAAGCCCTGACCTTCGCGGCCGATCATGTTCTCCTTCGGCACTTTGACGTCTTCAAAAATAAGTTCACAGGTGGAAGAACCGCGGATACCCATTTTCTTCTCATGAGGACCCTGGCTAAATCCTTCCCAACCTTTTTCAATGATAAAGCAGCTAATGCCATAATTTCCTTTAGTTTTATCCGTCATAGCAAAGATAACAAAGGTATCTGCAACGCCGCCGTTTGTAATAAACATTTTACTGCCATTCAACAGATAGTATTCGTCGTCTACGAGAACAGCTGTCGTTTCCTGGGCAGCAGAATCGGTACCGGCATTAGGTTCAGTTAGTCCAAAACCACCTATTTTGCGACCGGTCAACAAATCCGGCAGGTATTTTTCTTTTTGTTCTTTCGTACCAAAATAAAAAATTGGACCACAGCAGAGAGAGCTGTGAGCCGCAACTATACAACCTGTCGTCGCACAAGCTTTGGAAATTTCTTCGATCGCAATGGCATAGCTAATCGAGTCGGTGCCAGAGCCGCCGTACTCCTTAGGATAAATCATGCCCATAACACCCATTTCTGCCAACAGCTTGATATTTTCTGCCGGGAAAACTTCCTGTTCATCAACCTCGGCAGCAATCGGCTGGATCTTTTCCGTAGTGAATTTCCGCATAACTTTGCGAACCATCTCTTGTTCTGGGGTTAAACTATAATCCATAGTGGTTACTCCTCATATATTTAATATTCAAAAAATCCATCGTCGATTTTTTGCGATGCCAATGAAATTCCAAATCTTACACATCTATTATCGACCTGAAAACATGTGACGTAAACAAAACCATCTCAATTTTTAAAAGTTGGTGTCCACCGAATAATGGAAGGTTCTATAGAGGGGGTCCATTATGCTCAATGCACAATTCCGAACTCAGATACGAACTAAAAGCAAAAAGAGATCTACATGAAAACATGCAGATCCCTTCTAGAAAAACTATAAAACTATGCAATAATATTTGGTTTTCGTTACACCGATATTTGAGATCACATTCCGGTGTACCAAACTGGCAGTTGTTATTTGCAACGCTCCACAATTGTTGCAACGCCCATGCCGCCGCCGACACAGAGGGTCGCAAGTCCATAGGTCAAGTCACGTTTTTCCATCTCATAAAGCAGTGTAGTCAGGATACGGCATCCGGAAGCTCCAACAGGATGACCAAGGGCAATAGCACCGCCGTTAACATTGACTATGTCGGTGTTAAAGTCGAGCATTTTCGCAACGGCTACGGTTTGGGAGGCGAAGGCTTCATTGGCTTCGATCAACTCGATCTGAGACAGATCCATTTGAGCGATTTCCAGGGCTTTTTTCGTGGCAAAGGCAGGACCAATGCCCATGATCCGGGGTTCAACACCGGCAGAAGCACCGGCGACAATCGTTGCCATAGGCTTGAGTTCCAACTCTTCAGCTTTTTCCAAGCTCATAAGGACAACGGCCGAAGCACCGTCATTAATACCCGAGGAGTTACCGGCAGTAACGGTGCCGCCCTCCTTAAATGCAGGGCGCAATTTCGCCAAAGTCTCCACAGTTGTGCCATGGCGAGGGAACTCGTCTTTATCAAAAATAATTTCTTCTTTGCGTTTTTTCACATTGACCGGAACAATTTCTTCTTTAAAGCGATCAACCCTTTGAGCCGCTTCCGCCCGTTGCTGACTCTGGGCAGACCAAGCATCTTGCATTTCTCTGGTAATGCCATAATCTTCGGATACATTTTCTGCAGTTATGCCCATGGGATAGTTGCCAAAAAAGTCAACTAGTGCGTCGGACATCATCATATCCGTCAAAACACCATCGTTCATGCGATAACCGAAGCGAGCCTTGGATAACGAAAAGCCTGACGCCGACATATTTTCTGTACCGCCGGCGACAATAATATCGGCCTGTCCGGTCTGAATCATCGCAGCTGCTGTATTGATGGCCTTCAGTGAAGAACCGCAAACATTGTTTAACGTCATAGCAGGCACTTCGATCGGCAGTCCAGCTTCCAATGTAGCCTGACGGGCGATGTTCATACCCAGACCGCCCTGAATGACACAGCCCATAATGACTTCGTCGACCATGTCTTTAGCTACACCGGCACGACGCAGAGCCTCTTCGATGACAATAGCACCTAATTTATAGGCTGGAACACCTGATAATGTGCCACCGAATTTACCCACAGCGGTACGGCAAGCGCCTAATATAGCAATCTTTTTCATAAAAGTCTCCTAAAAATATGTTAAATCAATAGGCAAAAAACCGGTGTGAAACACACCGGTTTTTGATAATCTAAAATATCTAATTAATTATTTTTGTTGTCCGGATCTTTCTTAAACTCTTCTATAAACATAGGGATGAGTTTATAGAGATCACCAACGACGGCATAGTCTGCAATTCTCATAATCGGAGCGTCGGCATTTTTGTTGATCGCAACGATACAATCAGACTCCTGCATACCGGCCAAGTGCTGAATAGCACCAGAGATACCGCAGGCAAAGTAAATCGTTGGACGAACACTGGTACCCGTCTGACCTACTTGGTGGTCTTGGCTAATCCAGCCGCTGTCGACAGCTGCACGGGAAGCGCCGACAACGCCGCCAGCAACTTCTGCAAATTCTTCGATCAGCTTAAAGCCTTCTGCATTGCCGAGACCGCGACCGCCAGAAACAATTATCTGGGCGGAAGGCAGGTCAACGATCTTCTTCGTATGCTTGACAACCTGTTTAACTGTTGTACGAATATCGCTTGCCTTCAATTCCGGTTTTTCCATGATAACTTCACCGGTGCGCTCGGGTTTTTCCAGAGCTTTCAGGAAAACGCCGGGACGAACCGTGGACATCTGGGGACGATTGTCCGGAGTGATGATCGTTGCCATCAGGTTACCACCGAAAGCAGGACGAGTCTGACGGATCTGACGTTTTTCTTTGTCAATTTCAAGTTTCGTACAGTCGGCGGTCAGACCAGTGTTAAGACGGGAAGCTAGGCGCGGACCTAAATCACGACCGATGGCAGTAGCGCCAATCAGGATAATTTCAGGTTTGTATTTCAGAATGGCGTCATAGAGAACCTTTGTGTAAGCATCCGTGGTGTATTCTTCCAACAGGGGAGACTCTATCACAATAACTTTATCCGCACCGTGGTGGATCAGCGTCTCAGATTGTGACTTAACGCTGCCGCCAGCGATTACTGCGACTAGATCAACTTCCAAGTCATCTGCCAGTTTACGGCCTTCATTCAGGAGTTCAAGCACGTTTGGCATAATGACGCCTGCACGCTGTTCAGCTAGAACCCATACATCTTTATAGTCGTTCACATCAATGGGAACTAATTCGTGTATATTTAATTTTGTGTTCATGTTCTTAATCCTTTCCCAGAATCAATCAAACTTATAGATAATGTTTAGATTTCAGATCTTTGTAGACCTTGGCGATCTCCTCGACGTCGGCATCGGGAACGAGGATACCAGGCTCTTTTGCCGGTGGCGTGAAGGTCCGATTAACTTTTGTGGGAGAGGATTTCAAGCCGATCAAGCTGGCATCGATCTGTAATTTTTCGTTAGTCCAGTGCTCTACTTCTTGTTGATAAGCATCCATGATGCCGCCCATGCTCGGGTAACGAGGCTCATTCAACTCTTTGATACAGGTCAAGAGACAGGGCATCTTGACTTCGATGATCTGATAACCATCTTCCAAGTTGCGTTGAACGGTCAAGGTATCGCCATTCTGTTTGATGTCGGCAACGTAGGACACCTGGGGCAGATCCAAACATTCAGCAATCTGAGGTCCAACCTGAGCGGTATCACCGTCGATGGCCTGACGACCACAGAAAATAACGTCATATTCCATCTCTACCAGTGCCGAAGCAATTATGTTAGAGGTGGCCCATGTGTCGGAACCGCCGAAGACACGATCGGTAATCAGTATAGCTTTGTCACAGCCCATAGCAAGACCTTCACGCAAAGCCACATCGGCCTGCGGGGGACCCATGCAGACTAGGGTGACTTCGGAACCGGGGTTCGCGTCTTTCATAGCAAGAGCTGCCTCAATCGCATTCATGTCGTCAGGGTTAATGATGCTTGGGACACCCTCACGAATCAAGGTGTTGGTTTTCGGATCAATACGAACTTCACTCGTATCCGGAACTTGTTTTACGCATACAATAATCTTCATCGTTTATTCTCCATCTTTTAGTAATTATCTCAGGATCGAACCGCTAATACCATGCGCTGAACTTCACTGGTACCTTCATAGATTTCAGTAATCTTCGCGTCACGCATCATGCGCTCAACCGGATAATCACGGGTAAAGCCGTAACCGCCGTGGATCTGAACGGCCTTTGTGGTAACCCACATGGCGGTCTCAGAGGCATATAATTTAGCCATAGCAGCTTCTTCGGTAAAGCGTTTCTGATGATCTTTTGCGTAAGCAGCGCGATACACTAGTTGACGAGCAGCTTCGGTACGTACATGCATATCGGCCATCATCCACTGCAAACCTTGTTTGGTAGATATAGGACGACCGAACTGAACACGAGTTTTGGAATACTCAATGGCTTTGTCCAATGCGCCTTGAGCGATGCCAAGAGCCTGGGCTGCAATACCGATACGACCACTATCAAGCGTGGACATGGCAATCTTAAAGCCCTGACCTTCTCGACCAAGTAGGTTTTCTTTAGGCACTTTGACATTTTCGAAAATCAGTTCGCAGGTGGATGAACCGCGGATACCCATCTTCTTCTCATGAGGACCCTGGCTGAAGCCTTCCCAGCCTTTTTCCACGATAAATGCGCTGATTCCCCGGTTACCTTGACTCTTATCTGTCATAGCGAAAATAACATAAGTCTCAGCAACGCCACCATTGGTGATGAACATCTTGCTGCCGTTTAACAGATAATACTCATCATCAACGAGTACCGCTGTCGTCTCTTGAGCGGCAGAGTCTGTACCTGCATTAGGTTCGGTCAAGCCAAATCCGCCAAGTTTGCGACCGGTGACCAAATCGGGCAGATATTTATCTTTTTGTTCTTTGGTACCAAAAAAGTAAATGGGACCGCAGGCCAGAGAGTTGTGAGATGCTACGATACAACCGGTGGTACCGCAAACTTTAGAAAGCTCTTCAATTGCGATTGCATAACTGATCGAGTCGGTACCAGAACCGCCGTACTCTTTTGGGTAAATCATGCCCATGACACCCATCTCAGACAGTAGCTTAACATTTTCTTCGGGGAAAATTTCCTGCTCGTCGATCTCGGCAGCGATTGGTTCGACTTTTTCCAAAGCGAATTTGCGCATGACCTTCCTGACCATTTCTTGTTCTTGTGTTAGTTTGTAATCCATGTACGCCACTCCTTATTTATTTTCTGGATATTCAAAGAATCCCTTTCCAGTTTTTCTACCTAATTGATTTGCTCTAACCATCTGTTTGAGTAAAATGCTGGGACGATATTTGGGGTCGCCTGTTTCTTCAAGGAGAGTCTCCATAATATGCAAGGTAATGTCGTTGCCGACCAAATCTGCTGTTGCCAAAGGGCCCATCGAGTGGCTGGCGCCTAAGCGCATGGCCTTGTCGATGTCCTCCGCCGAAGCGATGCCTTCGCGAAGAATTTCACAAGCTTCATTCAACATCGGCATGAGAATGCGGTTAACAATAAAACCTGGAGCTTCCTTTATAGTGACTGGCTCTTTGCCAATCTTTTTGGCAATATCTAAGACCCTCTCTTTTGTTTCGTCCGTTGTTAAAAATCCTAAAATGATCTCTACTAGCTTCATGACTGGAGCCGGATTGAAAAAGTGCATTCCGCAGAAATTTCCTGCATGTTTAAAACCTGCGGCCATTTCTGTGATAGAAAGTGCAGATGTATTTGATGCAAAAATTGTTTCATCCTTACAAATGACATCCAACTGAGAGAAAATGTCCCGCTTTGCTTCCATGTTTTCGTAAATAGCCTCGATAACAAGATCTGCGTCGGCGGCATCTTCATAATTAGTTGTAGGATGAAGATAGGACATACGTTCATCACGTTGCTCTTGTGTTATTCTTTCCTTTTTGAGCAACAGTGAAAAGCCATGTTCTATTTTTTTAATACCATTATTGACAAACTCATCTTTTTGGTCACATAGCCAGACTTCTATGCCTTCATTCTGTAAAAACGCCTGGGCGATTCCTGAGCCCATCGTGCCGGCGCCAACTACAAAAATTTTCATAAAATACTCCAATCAATTTCTTGTGTTATAGTGATACGGTCTATAGAAAACTCTTTTCTTATTATAAAGATTATTTGTTCTTATAGACAATATCTTTGCGTTTTTCTAAGAAGCCACGCATACCTTCTTTTTGATCTTCAGTTGTGAAACATTGACTGAAGGCTTCGATTTCAAACGCAAGACCAGTATCTGTATCACATTCCAGACCACGCCGGATGGCCCGTTTCGCAGCACGAATTGCGATTGGAGCCTTTTGACAAATTTTGTCACAGAATGCATTGACAACATTCATTAATTCTTCAGGTTCTGCTGTATCGCTGACGATCCCCATATTTAGAGCTTCTTCACCGTTGATCATGCGACCAGTAAAGATCATTTCCATGGCAACAGCCGGTCCAGCCAAGCGGGACAATCTCTGTGTACCTCCACTGCCTGGTGTAATGCCTAGACCCGTCTCTGGGAAAGCCAAGCGAGCTTTTTTAGAAGCAATGCGGAGATCGCAGGCCAAAGCCAATTCCAAACCGCCACCCAACGTATATCCGTTCAATGCGGCTACCGTGGGCACCGGCAAGGTCTCCAAATTACGGAAGGCTCGGTTGCACTCCACACCGAAGCGCTGAGCTTCTGCTAGATTCATCGTACTCATTTCGCTGATGTCCGCGCCGGCAACGAAGGATTTTTCACCTGCACCGGTAACGATGACGCAGCGAATATCTTCGCCTTCGTCCAAACGACGGCGGATGTCATTACAGGCCTGTTCGATCTGATTGTAAAGTGACGTGTTTAACGCATTCAGAGTCTCAGGCTTGTTAATTGTCATTTTTACTTTATGACCATCAGTTTCTAGAATGACATGTTCAAGATCCAATTCACTTTCCTCCTTAATGTTTTTGTTCGGTTATGTAAGTAAGCAGACAGGACGCAGGGCTTACAACTGCGTCCTGTCTGTTTTAAATCAAATTTATTCAGCCTTCATTTTGCCAGTCATACCAATGCCCGCAGCTACTTCTGTCGACATGGCTTTGTAATCCTGTTTGAAGCGATCTTCGTACTCTGCGATCAATTCGTCCTGAACGGATGGATGTGCGATGGAAATCAAAGCACGAGCACGCTGTTCTAAATTTTTCATGCGTAGGTTTGCGATACCATTTTCGGTGACGAAATACTCTACATCATACATATTCGTCGTGACTGTAGCACCCTGCTGAAGGAAAGGAACAATCTTAGAAGCACCTTTGCGCGTCAGAGATGGGAATGCCAAGATGGCTTTGCCACCTTTGGAAAGGCGAGCCGCCCGGCAGAAATCCACCTGACCACCAACGCCGCTGATTTGTCTCAGACCAGCAGATTCACTGGCAACCTGACCCTTCAAGTCTACTTCGATACAAGAGTTAATCGCTACCAATTTGTCATTCTTACTTGCGATATAGGGATCATTGACGTAGTCCACAGGCTGCATTTCAACAAAGGGATTGTCATCGACAAAATCGTATAATTTTCTCGTACCCATTAAGAATGTCGCAACGATTTTATTCGGATGGAAATTCTTAGCGCGGCAGTTGATTACACCACTTTCGATCAGGTCTAACGCTCCATCGGCAAACATCTCTGTATGCAAGCCAAGATCCTTTTTATCCTTCAAGTTGGCCAACACAGCATCAGGAATCGAACCGATCCCGAGCTGCAGACAGGAACCGTCTTCTACGAGAGATGCACAATAACGACCAATCGCAGCTTCCGCCTCACTGATCGCGCCGGGATGCAGTTCAATTAGTGGAGTATCAGCTTCAACAAGATAGTCAATATCATCGATATGAACAAAAGAGTTGCCCAAAGTGCGAGGCATATTCGGATTCACCTGAACAATGACCGTCTGGGCACATTCTACTGCAGCCAAAGCATAGTCTACAGATATACCGAAGGAGACGTAACCGTTGGCATCGGGCAACGAAGACTGCAGCAGTGCAACATCGAGCTTTAGTTCGCCGTCACGAATTAATGTCGGAATCGTATGGAAGTAGCCAGGTACATAGCCTGCGCGACCTTCGTTTACAGCTTTCCGCACATTTGCACCGACAAATAATGCATCATGAAAGAAATGACCTGCCATCTCTGGCTCACAATATTTTGCCTCGCCCATACAGACTTCATGGTAAATTCTGACATCCTTATAATTTTTATAATTGTCAACCATAGCATCAATGAGGGCCTGAGGCTCGCCGCAGGCGTGGCTGATTAGAATGCTATCACCACTTTTAATATGTTTAACAGCTTCATCGGCGGAAACAAGACGTTTTTTGTAATCAATTTGGTTTGCTGCAGACTCCATCAGTAATACACCTTTCATAATTAGTATCTGTTAATTAAATCAAGTCATTTGTCAGTCTATTGGTTTTCAACGTTTTTTAAATGCGATGCAATCCAAGGGATGACCGGCCCGTTCGGATCCACATCTTCTTCATTGCGAACTACATATATATCCAGTTTGGGATGTAAGTCCGAAACATTTGCACATGCGGAGGGACAGGCATTTAACACAAGAATCAGGTCGAATTCTCCGCCCTGGTTAGTGTATTTAATCGCAAGCTGGTCGCCAAACTCTTCTCGAATTCGTTCGACCAGCGGATTGCGATCAAATCTAATATTGCAGCTGCCACAATATTTCAAGCCTAGAACAAGGGACATTTTAAATTAATGCTCTGTGTTTTCGCCATTGAGGGAATCATCGATATGGGCGATGCGTTTTGCCAAGGCTTTCTTAGCTTCCATATTGCATTGACGTTGAATCATAATGCGCTGTGCTTGAGGTGAACCGGCGCCGTGCATGGATTCTGTCAGATAGCCAACTGCGGCCGTACCCAATGTCAGGTTCTCAATCAGGCGGTTGACGCGCAGACGATTTTCGGTAGCCACATCACTTCTACCGCGCAGATATTTGCGAATATAGGGACCAAGAGTCTCGTCACGTAGATCTGCTTCGGAGGGCTGGGTAACCATCAAGCCACCGGCAATATCCTGGGCCAAGCGAGCTAACTCGTAGGGGAAGCGGGTGACGTTCTGTTTATTTACGTTGGCCAACATCATATCGATCTCATAGCTGCCGGAAGCCGTAGCATGACCCTCGTGGGAACAAGCTAGACCACAGCAGTACATGGTCTCGTTGAGATGAACCATTTCAATCAATTTGTCACGAATATGGGAGGCACGGGGAACGCCATTGTAATCAGCGGCCAAGGCAGCAGCACCGATCAACACATCGCCGACACCAACTTTACAGACATAGCTCTGGCGGTGGAAACCGGCGAAGCGCTCTACGATAGAACCAGCAAATTCAGTTTCGCCGTCCATAAAGATGCGCTCGTTCGGTACGAAGACGTTATCAAAGATAACCAATGCCTCGGTACCACCATAAGTATTATTACCTAAATCGATATCAGCGCCTTCTTCCAACTTGCGGGTGTCACACGACTGGCGACCGTAGATCATAAAAATACCCTCGGCGTCCGTGGGTACAGCAAAGGAAATTGCATAATCTTTGTCTTCGGGGCGCAGAGAAATGGTCGGCATAACAATAACTTCGTGGGAATTGACCATACCCGTCTGGTGAGCCTTTGCACCGCGTACAACAACGCCGTCGGGACGACGTTCTACAACGTGCAGATATTGGTCCGGATCGTCCTGCATAGAGGGAGACTTGCCACGATCACCTTTGGTGTCTGTCATAGCACCGTCGACAACTAAATCTTCGTCCTGAATCCATGTCCAATATTTTACAAAGCGCTCATGATAGTTTGTGCCGTTTGCTTTGTCCATATCATAGGTCGTACTGTAAAGAGCATTGGCAGCATCCATACCGACACAGCGCTGGAAACAGCTGGCAGTCTGTTGACCCAGCATACGCTGCATTTTAATCTTCTTTACCAAGTCATCAGAATTCTGATGAATGTGGGTAAAGCGATTTATTTTCTTGCCTGTTAAATGGGATGTAGCAACCATTAGATCTTCATATTCGGGTTTCTCGGCATACTCAAATGTAGCAGCCAGAGAATTGAGGGATGGACGGATGATCGGATGATCCACTACGTTCTCCACGCGTTTACCGAACATGTACACTTTTAAATCCAGTTCACGTAAGCTATCAATATATTCTTGTTTGGTTTTCATTTAGCTCTTCTCTCCTTGCTTTTCGGAACAAACCTGGAGGATCAGATCCTGCCCGGCAAGTTCAATGTCTGGAAATGGCAACAGAAAGTGTCGTTTCCGTCTTTATTTCTAGTAATTATATGTTATTCTACTAAAAATTCTATATAATTACATAGTTTTATTGTTATTTTTACAACCTTGCTTCAAAAATCTCTGCTAAACCATCTTCATAGATTGGATAAGCATTATTTTTCAGTAGACGCTGTTGATTTTCATAGGTCATCTTGGCAAATACTTCGATGTCTTTTTCACTTGCACCGTAGGCACTCATCTTCTCGAGAGGAGCAACCTGGTCAAGCAATGTTTCCAAAGCACCGATACCATCGGACTCAACATCTAACAGATCACAAAGCAGTGCATCGAGATTTTTGATGCGACCTTCGGGATCGTTTTTCTGGAAGTAGCGCAGCGTCTCAATAAAGAACTGATAGCAAGCCTCGCCGTGGGGGACGTGATACTTACCACCGAAAGCGAAACTACAAGCATGAACTGTGCCGCAGCCAGAGGTACAGAATGCAAGTCCAGCATAAGTAGATGCCAGCATGGATTCTGCATTGGTTTCAAAGCGAGCATCAGGACCATTGTCCCGGACATTTATGTAGCCTTGGAGGATCAACTTGATCGCATGAATTGCAAACATCTCGGTGAAAGGTGTCCAGTTTTTACTAATAAATGCTTCGATGGCGTGAATCAGAGCATCCACTGTAGTATTGGCATAAAGTTTATAAGGAACAGTATCCAACATCTGAGGAATCAAAACTGCATAGTCCGCGAACATATCTTGAGTCTGGATACCCATCTTGAGATCCATCTTGGTGCGGTTCATTACTGCAACGTTGGTGATTTCACTGCCTGTACCAGCCGTTGTGGGAACAGCTATTAGCGTTTTCTCCTTGACAACATTCTTAGGATCCGCGTAGAGGTCATCGATCGTCTCGGTCCGCTTTAAGGCGAGAATCTTGCCGATATCCATAACCGCGCCGCCGCCGATGGCAATCAGACGATTGTAATCAATTTTATCGACTGCCTTCATAATTTCAGCGACCATGGTGTCGGTAGGTTCACCTTTGCCGAAGTCTTCTTGATAAATGACATGACAACCTGGATCAACATCTTTGAGCAACGGTTCATAAATATACTCGTTGGAAAGAACCAGGTCATTTGAATCGACTTCAAACTCTTCGACGAAATCTTTAAATGTGTCACAGCCGTGGATAATAGGACCTACTTGGAAAAATTTCATATTTACCTCTTTCTTATGTGATCGATATGATCAAATTATGACCATTCGGGGTTCCAAACCAATTTTGGAACAATAAATATGCATCGCCAGTTAGCAAAATCATATCAATTGATGATTAACTATGCCAATATTATTTAGATATACCCTTATCAACCTAGGTATTTTCAATATTTTTTTCATAGTTTTATCATAGGTTGATCATTTGAAAATTTATATAATCAAAATATGATCAACCTGTGATTTGCTAAAAAGCATCTTAATTTACGTCAAACCCCAATATAATTTATTGGATTTAAACTTAAATTAAATACACTGTCTTATTCACTATCGATGCAAGCTAGTTCCCACTTACTAATAATTGCAATCAATAGAGTAGATATAATTCAATTTAATCATAAAAAAACCTTAACGGAAAGCGTGTTATTTTATAAAACAGCCTTATTTTACAATCTAATTAGATTAAATTAACAATAACCACCTGTATTTTTAATATTTTTTTGTAGAAATTCACAATTTCATTTAGATAAAATTAATAATCCATGGAGGCTCTTTGAAACCTATCTAATAGATTTTGAATCAAATGGTTCAATATGGCATTAACCAGGATTAAAATAGCTAAAATAGGTTGATACCACAAAAAATCTCTATAGTCATGGATCAGTGGAATTTATTGATCATATTTCTTTAACCAATAAGAAAAATGTAATTCTGGAACAACGCCGTTCAAACGACCATAGGATACCCGACCTGTAACCTGACCGTGTTCTGGACAAATTGCCGTGGCTACATAATGTTTCTTTTTCTTTTTCCAGCCAATTTGTCCTTTGGGAATTAATTCTCGCCGGCAAGCGGGACAAATAACCGCCTGACCACTTAACTTAGCAGGTATAGCCTTAGGGGAACGTTCAAATGGGAGGGATTCTTTATGAGAATATTCTAAATTAGGATTCCAGCTGAATTTATGGAGTAAAGTCTCCAAGTTAATGTCTTTGGTTTCAGCCACTTCAAGTAATTTTTCAAGAACCCTACCTGTGTAATAGGCATCATCCACCGCATTATGAAATGAGCGTTCCTTTGCGATAGAAAAAAAGTCGACCGCATGGACCAAGCTGCGCTGTCGATGACCTTGATCTACCAATCTATGAAAAAGATACTGTACGTCTATGCAGCGGTTAGGCAGGGGTGCCACTATTTCATAGAACTCTAAGTTTTCTTGTAGTGGTTTGAAGTCACTGTCACTCCAGCTACAAAATACTGCCGGTCCGCTAATCCAAGCCATAAATTGGCGAATTGCTTCAGGAAAGGGTTCACCCAATTCCTTTAATTCCGTCATATTTTGCCGGGTCACATTGGCAATATAGGGGTTGAGATGCTTGAAGATTTTAGGTTTAACCGTCAGGAATAATTCGTCCAGATGGTTTCCCCGCTGGTCCAGACGACATGCACCGATTTCGGTAATTTCCGCAAATAGTTTACGCCTATATCCGGCGACCTGATTCTTGCCAGGTGTAGCGGTATTCCACTCTAGGTCAAAGACGATAAAATTCATAATGCCTCAATAAAAATATCTTAACCTATCATACCAAATCTATATAAAGTAAAAAAGCAGCGCATATATGCGCTGCTTTAATTTAGTTATTTGTAGTAACCCAATCAATCAAAGAAGGTCTCTGTAGGAAATGAGTCGGTTACTAAGGTTGTTAAATTAATATATAGGATTTTTAATCTGTTCTGCTTCCAAGATATTTCGATTATCTTCGATATTCGGCACAGGCGTAATATCACGATAGTTCACGATTCCAGTACCAGCAGGAATTAACTTGCCGATAATGACGTTCTCCTTCAGACCAAGAAGAGGATCATTCTTTTTCTTAACAGCTGCATCAGTCAGAACCCTTGTGGTCTCCTGGAAAGAGGCTGAAGAAAGGAAGGAATCCGTTGCCAAGGACGCCTTTGTAATACCAAGAAGGATGCGTTTACCAGTCGCAGGATTGAGACCTGCTTCTTCTGCCAACTTATTAACTTCTAAGAACTCATAAAGGTTGACCATGCCGCCAATCATCAGATCGGTGTCGCCCGGATCATCGATGCGGATCTTACGCAGCATCTGTCTGGTGATGATTTCTACGTGCTTGTCGTTGATCTCAACACCGTTGTTCTTATATACCTTGATAACCTCAGAAATAATATATTTCTGAACACCTTCTACGCCCTTAACTTTCATGATGTCATGGGGATTGACCGAACCATCGGTCAACAAGTCACCGGCTTCCACATAGTCTCCCGTTTCAACGAGCAACGGCGCGCTGTAGGGAATGTTGTAGTTGTGACTTTCCTTGGTCTCTTCGTCGGTAATCTTGACGATACGCTTCTGCTTGGCATCCTCTTCTAAAGAAACGACGCCGCTGGTCTGAGCCATGATTGCCTGACCTTTGGGTTTACGCGCTTCAAACAACTCTTCTACACGGGGGAGACCCTGAGTAATGTCTTCATTTGAAGCGATACCTCCTGTATGGAAAGTACGCATCGTCAACTGAGTTCCCGGTTCGCCGATGGACTGAGCAGCCATAACACCGACGGCTTCTCCTTTTACTGTAGGTTGTCCCGTAGCTAGGTTCAAGCCGTAACAACGAGAACAAAGACCGTGTTTGGCTTGACACGTGAGAACCGAGCGAATCGGCACTTTTTTAATGCCCGCATTTTCAATTATTCTAGCGAGACGATCAGTAATCAAGTGGTTTCCTTTAACAATAATTTCGTTTGTCTCGGGATGTACCACGTCCAAAGCAGCATAACGACCGACAATGCGATCATGCAATGTCTTTAAAACACGTCTGCTAGCCGCAGATCCGGTCATCAAAGCAGATACTTCTACATATTGATCGGTGCCACAGTCTTCGTTGTGGATAATGACATCCTGGGCAACGTCGACTAGACGGCGAGTCAAATAACCTGAGTCAGCGGTTTTTAAAGCCGTATCAGACAGCGCCTTACGTGCACCATGGGAAGAAATAAAGAATTCCAATACGTTCATACCTTCCCTCAAGTTAGACTTAATAGGAATTTCAATAGTCTGACCAGATGTGTCAGCCATATTTCCGCGCATACCTGCTAACTGTTTGATCTGAGACATCGAGCCACGGGCACCGGAGTCCGACATCATGAAAATTGGATTGTCTTCCGGCAAACTTTCCTTCAACGCCTCTGTGATATCGTCTGTCGTCTGACGCCAAACTTTGATGGTCGCAGCTTTGCGGCCACTTTCATTCATTAGACCACGCTGATATTGGCTGTAAATTTTATCGACGGCAGTTTCGGCCTGCTGGATATAGCTCTTCTTGACATTTGGCACGATCATGTCGAAAACGCCGATCGAGATACCACTTCGGGTTGAAGTATGGTAACCGATATCCTTGATGTCGTCCAAAATTCGAGCTGTCAGTGAAATGCCGTTTACTTCGATACACTTCTCAATAATGCTACCCAATTTTTTCTTGTCAACGAGGAAATCTACTTCCAGCAACAGCTCGTTACCCGGCACATCCCGATCCACAAAACCGAGATTCTGGGGCAAGATTTCATTAAACAAGAAGCGACCATATGTCGATTCCACGATCTGGCTTATTTTCTTACCATTCCGAACCGCGCTCAAACGAACTTTAATCAGGGTGTGATAATTGATCTCGCCGTAATCATGTGCCATATAGGCCTCGGCAAGGGAGGAAAATACCCGAATAGGTTCCTCGCTTTCGACAGCATTCTGGGTCAGATAATATATACCCAAAACCATGTCCTGAGTCGGCACTGTGACCGGTTTACCGTCTTGGGGTTTTAATAAATTGTTTGCCGACAACATTAAAAAGCGCGCTTCGGCCTGAGCTTCGGCAGACAGAGGTACGTGAACCGCCATCTGGTCGCCGTCAAAGTCAGCATTATAAGCGGTACAAACCAGTGGATGCAATTTAATTGCGTGACCTTCTACCAAAACAGGTTCAAAGGCCTGGATGCCAAGGCGGTGCAAAGTTGGCGCACGATTTAAAAGAACTGGATGATCTTTAATAACTTCCTCAAGGATATCCCACACTTCGTCGGTGGCTCTTTCGACCAAACGCTTCGCCGATTTGATATTTGTCGCATGACCGTCTTGAACCAAGCGCTTCATAACGAATGGTTTAAACAGTTCAACGGCCATCTCTTTGGGCAAGCCACACTGATGGATTTTCAATTCCGGTCCAACGACAATAACGGAACGTCCAGAATAGTCAACGCGCTTACCGAGCAGGTTCTGACGGAAACGACCTTGCTTTCCTTTTAGATAGTCGGACATTGACTTGAGAGGTCGGTTGCCCGCACCTGTGACTGGGCGTCCCCGGCGACCGTTGTCTATTAAAGCGTCCACCGATTCTTGAAGCATACGCTTTTCGTTACGGATAATAATATCCGGCGCACCTAGGTCTAGAAGTTTATTTAACCGGTTGTTGCGGTTAATGACCCGGCGATATAGATCATTGAGGTCAGACGTGGCAAAGCGACCGCCATCTAGTTGCACCATCGGACGCAAATCCGGTGGCAGTACAGGTAGCACATCCAGAATCATCCAACCTGGTTCCTGACCTGACTTGCGGAATGCTTCAACCACTTCAAGTCGTTTGATCAAGCGGACCTTTTTCTGTCCTGTTGCGTCATTTAATTCTTCTTTCAATTCATCTGACATCTTTTCTACATCGATGTCATTCAGCAACACTTTGATTGCTTCTGCACCCATGAGCGCACGGAAACTGTTGCGACCAAACTCCCGCTCTGCCTGACGGTATTCATATTCAGTCAACAGTTGTTTATACGTTAAGTTTGTTTCGCCACTATCTAAAACAATATAGTTTGCAAAATAAAGTACTTTTTCCAAATTGCGCGGGGACATATCTAAAATCAACCCCATGCGACTTGGGATGCCACGGAAATACCAGATGTGTGACACCGGAGCGGCCAGTTTGATGTGACCCATGCGCTCGCGGCGCACTTTTGAACGAGTAATCTCTACACCGCAGCGATCACAGACAATACCTTTATAACGAATTTTCTTATATTTTCCACAGTGGCACTCCCAGTCCTTGGTAGGACCAAAAATACGCTCACAAAACAGACCGTCTCGCTCAGGTTTCTGAGTCCGATAGTTAATCGTTTCAGGTTTTTTAACCTCGCCGTGGGACCAGCTTAAAATTTGTTCCGGCGATGCCAAGCCGATCTGAATTTCTTTAATATTATTCATTTCAGACATTTATTTATCGTCTCCTTCCGCATTGTGTTTATTCTTTTCGTACGACAATGCGTCATTAAAAACCATCATCCGCGTCGTCTTCGTCACTTTGGATGCCACCTGTTTCATCAAGTTTACCCAAACTGAATCCTTTGGCTTTTAGCTGCCCAATCGAAACTTCATCGGTATCATCTAATTCACCCATCGAAGCACGATCATATTCAGGCATATCATTGTCTTCATCGGAAGACTCTTTGATCTCCATAAGAGAACCGTCGTTGGTATGAATTTGTACATCGAGACAAAGTCCTTGCATCTCTTTAATAAGTACTTTAAAGGATTCCGGAACGCCAGTCTCAGGAATATTTTCTCCCTTAACAATGGCCTCATACGTCTTGGTTCGTCCTGTGATGTCATCGGACTTGACGGTCAGGATCTCTCTCAATGTGTAGGAAGCACCGTAGGCCTGTAATGCCCAAACTTCCATCTCACCGAAACGCTGACCACCAAACTGCGCTTTACCGCCGAGGGGCTGCTGAGTAACCAGAGAGTAAGGACCAATGGAACGTGCGTGTATTTTATCATCGACCAAGTGATGTAGTTTCAGATAATACATCATGCCAATTGTTACTTTGTTTTCAAATGGTTCACCGGTGCGACCATCATAGAGAATGGACTTGCCGTCCTCATCCAAACCGGCTTCGCGGAAGGCGTCACGCACATCGTCTTCGGTGGCACCGTCAAAGACCGGCGTAGCTACTTTCCAACCAAGGGCTTTTGCAGCCCGTCCAAGATGGACTTCTAACAGCTGACCGATATTCATACGGGAGGGAACGCCGAGGGGATTCAATACGATGTCTAGTGGTGTACCGTCGGGCAGGAAAGGCATATCCTCTTCCGGCAGAATGCGGGAGATAACACCCTTGTTTCCGTGACGACCGGCCATTTTGTCACCCACAGAAATTTTACGCTTCTGGGCAATATAGACACGTACCAGACGGATCACGCCGTGCTTAAGATCATCGTCATTGTCCCGGTTAAATTCTTTTATATCGACAACAATACCGTATTCACCGTGAGGAACACGCACCGAGGTGTCGCGCACTTCTCTAACTTTCTCACCGAAGATTGCTCGATAAAGGCGTTCTTCCGGTGTCATTTCTGTTTCACCTTTAGGTGTTACTTTACCGACCAGAATATCACCGGCACCAACTTCAGCTCCTATGCGAATAATACCTCTGTCGTCCAAATTTTTGAGGGCATCATCGCCGACGTTAGGAATTTCCCGGGTAATTTCTTCCGGACCTAACTTCGTGTCCCTGGCCTCACATTCATATTCAATAATATGAATTGATGTATATACATCTTCGCGGACCAATCTTTCGTTAATGAGAACGGCGTCTTCGTAGTTATAACCTTCCCATGTAAGGAATCCAATTAAAGCATTCTTGCCCAAAGCAAGTTCACCGTTGTCGGTGGACGGTCCATCGGCAATAATATCGCCTTCTTTGACCTCATCGCCGACACGCACTATGGGTCGTTGATTGATGCATGTACTCTGGTTGGAGCGCTGGTATTTTGTCAATTCATAGATATCTTCACTCGTTGCACCGGTTGACACGACAATGCGGTCTGCGGCAACGAATTTAACAACTCCATCTCGTTTACATACGGAACAGACGCCGGAATCCTTGGCAGCCCGGTATTCCATACCGGTTCCAACGATCGGTGACTCAGTGCGAATAAGGGGGACAGCTTGACGCTGCATATTAGATCCCATAAGAGCACGGTTGGCGTCATCATTGCCTAGGAAAGGAATCAGCGATGTCGCTACAGAAACTGGCTGTTTGGGTGAAACGTCCATGAGATCGACTCGGTTAGCTTCAACTTCCATAAAGCGATCCAACCACCGCACGGTAACTTTCTTAGCCAAGAAACGATTGTCATCGTCCAAAGGCTCATTGGCCTGGGCAATGTAATAATAGTCTTCTTCGTCCGCCGTCAGATAATGGACTTCGTCGGTCACTCTATTATTAATTTTGTCATAGACGCGATAAGGTGTCTCGATAAAACCATATTCATTTATCTTCGCGTAAGTCGCCAGAGAGTTAATCAAACCGATATTCGGTCCTTCTGGTGTCTCGATGGGACACATACGACCATAGTGGGACGTATGAACGTCGCGCACTTCAAAGTTCGCCCTGTCTCTACTTAGACCACCTGGACCAAGGGCAGACAAACGTCGTTTATGGGTAAGCTCAGCCAGGGGATTCGGCTGATCCATAAATTGAGACAACTGAGAAGAACCAAAGAACTCCTTTATCGCCGCAATGACCGGACGAGAATTAATCAACATCTGGGGCGTAGCTGTAGAAACTTTTGGTATTGAACCCATGCGCTCACGTACAGAACGCTCCATCCTGGAAAAACCAATGCGAACTTGATTCTGCAACAACTCACCGACGGAACGCACACGGCGATTCCCTAAATGATCGATGTCATCAGTCTCACCAACATTATTAAACAATCCAAGCAAGTAGCTGACCGAAGCAACGATGTCCTCGACAGTTAAATGACGCGGACATAGTTCATTCTTGCGACGCTTAAGCTGTTCATTCAGGAGGTCTGCCAATTTGTCAGATTCCTCATTTTCTCTAGCTGCATCTACCTCCGCGATAATTTCCTGAAGTATCGGTGTGCGTACCATCTCCTTGATGCCTGCAGCAGCAAGATCTAGACCATTCAGATCTTCTGCAGAATAAATGGTAGCCAGATATTCATCAGCGCGCACTCGAGCATTGCCGACCACACGTACTGTTTCATCGGTTTGTATCAAGTGGTCACCAGTCGAAATAATAGGATTAATATCTACGCTGTTGACACCATGCATCTGGATGCGGTGAGCCGTTTCAGCGTCTATAATATTACCTTTCTCTATCAAAAGTTCACCATCGTCGCTGACCACATTGGCAGCAGCTTTGTGACCAATAATACGGGTTGCGATGGAAAACTTTTTATTTATCTTATATATGCCCACGTGAGCCAAATCATAGCGGCGTGCATCGAATAGCATATTGTTCAGGAGAGTCTCAGCTCCTTCGACAGAAACGGGTTCACCAGGTCTCAATTTACGATAGAGTTCTTGTAGACCTTCTTCTCTATTAACCGCCGTGTCTTTCTCCAATGTGGCAAGAAGTCGAGGATCATTGCCAAATACATCTAAAATTTCCTGGTTAGTACCAAATCCCAAAGAACGTAAAAACACAGACAGTGGGAATTTGCGTGCTCGGTCGACGCGGATAGAAACGATGTCATTGGCATCGGTCTCATACTCAATCCAAGCACCACGATTAGGAATTAGTTGAGATGTGTAGATCGGTTTATCGGTTTTAGGATCCGTTGTCTCAGTATAATATCCCCCAGGCGAACGAACCAACTGGGAAATAATTACACGCTCCGCACCGTTAATAATAAATGTACCTGTCTCAGTCATAATCGGAAATTCACCGATATATATTTGCTGTTCTACGACATCCTCTTCGCCTTTTTCTAAACGCACTTTTATGCGCAGGGGGGCGGCATAGTTGACGTCACGTTCGCGACACTCAGCAATCGGGTAGGTAGGGTGATCCAAATCAAACTCATGACCAACAAAATACAGTTTTAGTTCTCCTGAAAAATCAGTAATCGGAGAAATATCTTCCAAAACTTCCATCAAGCCAGTTTCAAAAAACCAAGCATAAGATTTCTTTTGGACATCAATCAAATTTGGCATGTCGATCACTTCTGTCAGACTGGAGTACGACATGCGTTCACTTTTTCCCAGTTTTACGGGATGGGGATACGCCATTTAAACACCTCATTAAATCTATATATTACTTATCAAAAATAATCTATTAGAAAATATGTCCCAAAAGAGACTTTTCGAATTTACCAACGCCTTTGAATTCTATCACTAATACTTCATCACTTCCACGCACAATCCCATTTTTTTTGATTTGTCAAGTTTAATTCGTGAAGTCGCCGAAAAAATGAGTTATTTATTGAAAATTTCGTTAAATTGTATGATTATTTTTTAAAATTAAACAAAAAATAAGGGGATAGAACTTATTTTTTTAGTCATATCCCCTAATTTAATATTAATATTCGATTTGAAAATTTCTAAATTTGTGCAAATAGTACATAAAGTTAATAACTAAAATGTAAACAATCAATTGTATTTGACAAATTTCATTCCAAAGTCGCTGTGATCTACAGCATATTCATCGCTTTCTTTAAAAGCTTCCATCTCTTCGGTAAATCGTTCGTTGGCGAGTTGTTCTGAAGCCCGTTGTTCCCAAACTGGTTGATCAGCAAAGGATACAAAATACATCACATGGTAGCCATAGACAGTCTCGACAATATCGGTGTCACCTGGTTTCCGATTCTCATCGAATATCCAATCATTAAATTCTTCAACCATCTGTCCATACGGAACATTTTCATAAATATTAGATTCCGCAGATGTACCGGCCGCTACCATTTCGTCACCAATGGTTTCCATATCTGATTCACCTTTGATGCGCTCTAAAGTTTCTTCGGCAAGTTGCTTCGCCTGTGCTTTTTCTTCATCTGTTGCAGTGTCCCGGTTGGCCGGTATTAAGATATGGCGCACAGTTGGCAGATGCATTTCATCTTTATTTCTGCTAATAAAGTAGAGGACGAAATAAAAGTTATTGGACTCAACTACTGCAGTGTCACCATTCTCTCTAGAAGCGTCAAACAACCAATCTGCCACTTCAGCATTGACGATGGAAGACTTCATATTCGTCTGTAGTGTCCGATCAGCATCCCCTTCATAGTCAGCTTTCTTATCTTCAGGTGCAAATTCAACTGCTGCCTCACGGAAAGATGCTTCATCGGTAATTTGTTCCAACATGGCATCCGCTTGAGCTTTCGCATCTTCCATAGCTTGAGATTTTTCTTCATCAGTCTGTTCAGGAATGTTCCCCTCGGCATCTGGGGCCGGTTTTTCAGGGGAAATCATGAAACTGCGGTAACTCACCATATCCATGTCATCACGATGTTGATCATAATATGTCGCAATTTCTTCATCGCTAAAATCATAACCATCTTTATGTTCAGTTTCATACTGTTGAGCTAAAAATAATCTTTGGAAAATCGGCTCGATGGTCTCTTTGCTAGCACCTTTTCCAAAATCATCTACAAATCGGTTGTGCAACTCTACTTCGCCACCGACTTGTTTTTCCATATCTGCAAAGAAGTCGTCAATTTTCTTCTGATTCTCTTCAGACAACTCTATACCTGCTTTTTCAGCTTCATTGACTTTAATGTAGGTATCTTGAATGGCCTCATCGGTCATATCCTGGAAATACTCGAGCCAAGTTTTTTCGGCATCTAAAGCTGACGGTCCAGAAAGATCCGGTTGACCTTGAGCATCTGCGGTCAAAAGACCAGCTTGGGCAAACTGATTCATCTGATTGGTAAAATAATAATTATACTCTACAACTGATACTTCACTAGAACCTACCGATAATGGTCTCGCTTTTCTTTCCACTACACCTGTTGCGAAAATAATCCAAACTGCCACAACAATAATTAACAATACAACGATAATTGGAAAAAGAATTCGTCCCAAGCGACTACCTGTTTTAATCGGTTTTTTTGTACCGTCAGGTCTTTTTTGACGTTCAATGCGACGATCCCTTTCCTCACGTCTCTGGGCAATCTTATCTTTAGGTGCCTCTTTATCCTTTTTATCCATATTTATATTTTCTCCTATCGTTTAAGAAAAGTCAGATTAACAGACTAGTTCCTCAAATTATCTATCCATTATACACAAGCAAATTTCTAGGACAAAATAAATTTATCCTACTCTAATTATCTTTTCATGAGTTTTATAAATTAATTTTATAATTAAATATTTATATGAAAATTCTTGTCAAAATACGTCCTATATCCATCATGTAGCACTTTTATA
>JAAYOA010000144.1 GCA_012520525.1 Clostridiaceae bacterium
TACACCGCTAAACCCGGCATCGTTATTGGTCGTCAAGGTTCAGGCATTGAAGCTCTGAAACAGAAATTAAATAAAAAATTCAACCGTGAATTCTTTATTAATGTCAATGAAGTAAAATCACCAGATACCAATGCACAGCTCATCGCTGAAAATATTGCAGGTCAGCTGGAACGCCGGATTAATTTCCGCCGAGCGATGAAGAATGCAATGGGCAGAGCCATGCGCTTTGGTGCCAAGGGTATTAAAACCCAGGTAAGCGGACGTCTTAATGGCGCTGAAATCGCCCGTACAGAGCACTATCACGAAGGATCCATCCCGCTGCAGACACTGCGTGCGAATATCGACTACGGTTTTGCCGAAGCACATACCACCTACGGCATCATCGGCGTTAAAGTGTGGGTCTACAAGGGCGATGTCTTCGGCAAAGGCGAAGTTGAAGAAGAACCTCAACAGCCACAGCGTCCGAGAAGAAGTAGAGGTAAAGGAGGCAGAAACTAATGTTGCTCCCAAAACGTGTCAAATATAGACGTGTGCACCGGGGTAGAATGACCGGAAAAGCAACACGTGGTAATAAAGTAGTCTACGGCGACGTGGGTTTAGTAGCCACCGAACCCTGCTGGATTAAGAGCAATCAAATTGAAGCTGCTCGTGTTGCGATCAACCGTAATCTGCGCCGTGGCGGTAAAGTGTGGATTAAAATTTTCCCTGACAAACCTGTTACGGCAAAACCAGCTGAAACACGCATGGGTTCCGGTAAAGGAACACCAGAGTACTGGGTAGCAGTTGTCAAACCGGGCCGAGTATTGTTTGAAGTCGCCGGCGTCAACGAACGCAACGCGCGAGAGGCGCTACGTCTGGCAAGCCATAAATTGCCTTGTAAAACAAGGATTGTGGTAAGAGGTGAGGAGGATGCCGTCGATGAAGGTTAAGGAATTGCGTGAAAAAACTTCCGAGGATTTGAACAATGAATTGATCGAACTCAAAGATGAGTTGTTCAAGCTCCGCTTTCAGCATGCCACTCATCAGTTGGAGAACCCCCTTCAGCTGCGCAACGTAAAACGTAGTATTGCTCGCGTCAGAACTGTTCTCCGTGAGCGCGAATTGCAAGAAATGGCAAAGAAATAAGTGGAGGATTGAAACGTGACTGAGAGAAATAATCGTAAAACAAGAACGGGCATTGTGACAAGCGACAAGATGGATAAGACGATCACCGTCGCTGTCAATGACCTTGTCAAACATCCTCTTTACAAAAAATACATCAAGCGTACTGTTAAACTACACGCCCATGATGAAAACAATGAATGTAATATTGGCGACAAGGTTCGAATTATGGAAACCCGTCCGACCAGCAAAACCAAGCGCTGGAGACTGATGAACATTATTGAAAAAGCCGAGTAAGGTTTTTTTACCGGTAAAGGAGAACAAGATGATTCAAGTTGAATCCAGATTGAAATCTGCAGACAATACCGGCGCACGTGAACTTCAGTGCATTAAAGTACTGGGCGGTTCTTGGCGTAAATTCGCCAATATAGGTGACGTCATTGTCTGTTCAGTTAAAGAAGCAGCACCCGGTGGCGCTGTAAAAAAAGGTGAAGTAGTGCGCGCTGTCATCGTCCGCACAAAGCGCGGTGTCAGACGCAAAGATGGCACATACATTAAATTTGATGAGAATGCCGCTGTCATTATTAGAGAAGACAAAAATCCCCGGGGTACACGTATTTTTGGCCCCATCGCCCGTGAGTTGAGAGAGCGGAACTATATGAAGATTCTGTCACTCGCGCCGGAAGTGTTGTGAGGAGGATATTATGTCTAAAAAAGTACATGTAAAAGTTGGCGATACTGTATATGTACGCACCGGCAAGGATAAGGCGGCAAAAGGCAAAGTCCGTGCTGTCTTTCCGAAAACCAATAGAGTCCTTGTCGAAGGCGTCAACATGGTAACGAAACATCATAAACCGACGATGCAGTTCCAGAGCGGCGGGATCGCAGAACAGGAAGCTCCGATTAGTGCTTCCAATGTCATGCTCATTTGTGAACATTGCAACCGTCCGTCGAAAACTGGTCGCAAGTTCCAAGACAACGGTGACAAAGTACGTTACTGTAAAGCTTGTGGTGAAGTGATCGATGTCATTAAAGAAGCAAAGAAAGGTTGAGGTAGGCAAGAATGGCTAGATTAAAAGAAAAGTATCAATCAGAAATTATGCCTGCTCTGAAAGAGACCTTTCAGTACAAGTCCGTCATGGAGATTCCTAAACTTGAGAAAATTGTCATCAACATGGGACTCGGTGAGGCTAAAGAAAATGCAAAAGTAATTGATGGTGCTATAAATGACCTGTCTACAATTACAGGACAGAGACCCGTCGTCACGAAGGCGAAAAAATCAGTTGCTGCGTTCAAGCTAAGAGAAGGCATGAACATCGGTTGCAAGGTCACTTTGCGCGGTGAGCGTATGTACGAGTTCTTAGATCGCTTTATTAGCGTAGCTATTCCTCGAGTGCGTGACTTCCGCGGTTTGTCACCTAATTCATTTGATGGACGTGGTAACTATGCTGTCGGTATGAAAGAACAGTTGATTTTCCCGGAAATTGACTACGACAAAGTAGATAAAATTCGTGGTATGGATATTGTCATTGTAACCACTGCAAAGACAGACGAAGAGGCTCGCGAATTGCTTAAACAATTTGGTATGCCTTTTAGAAAATAACGGAGGAGAATATGGCAAAAAAGTCTTTAATTGTTAAATCAAAGCGAGAGCCCAAGTTCTCGACCCGCGCCCACAATCGCTGTAAAGTCTGCGGTCGTCCGCATGCATATATTCGCAAATATGGCCTGTGCCGGATTTGTTTTAGAGAAATGGCACATCGCGGCGAGATTCCTGGTGTACATAAATCGAGCTGGTAAGGGAACGCTGAAGGAGGAACACAATGAATATTACTGATCCCGTAGCAGATATGCTGACTCGTATCCGCAATGCTGCAGCGGCCCAACACAAGACCGTCGACATCCCGGCTTCAAAAGAGAAGAAAGCAATCGCAGATATCTTGCTTCAGGAAGGCTATATCAGCGCTGTCGATGTATTGGATGAAGGTCCTCAGGGCATCATTCGTATCAAACTTAAATATATCGATAACCAATGTGTTATCACAAACTTAAAACGCATATCCAAGCCAGGTCTGCGCGTGTATTCTGAAGCAGCCAACTTACCTAAAGTGCTAAACGGTTTGGGCATTGCGGTTATTTCAACAAATCAAGGCATTATGACCGACCGCGCCGCTCGTCGCGCAAATGTCGGCGGTGAAGTATTAGCTTACGTATGGTAATGACTCTGAAAAGGATTGCCTAATGAAAGGCGATTCACAATCTTAAGAGCAGGAGGAAAGCAATGTCTAGAATCGGAAGTAAACCGATTACCATCCCTTCTGGGATTACAGTCAAAATTGAAAATTCGACGGTAACGGTATCGAACGGTAAAGAATCTTTGAGCACAAATGTGCCTTCAGAAGTAATTTCTGTTGTTCAAGAAGATCAAGAAATTATCGTAAAACGCAGTGATGATACCAAAGAGTCGCGCTCGCTGCACGGACTCATCCGATCACTGATCAATAACAATATCATTGGTCTGACTGAAGGATTTAAGAAAAATCTGGAAATTAATGGTGTCGGTTATAAAGCTGCAAAACAGGGCAGCACACTGGTATTAAACTTAGGTTACTCTCACCAAATCGAAGTGGAAGAACCCAAAGGTATTACGATTGATGTGCCCGCGCCGAATCGCATTACCGTTTCTGGTGCAGATAAACAATTAGTAGGTGAGACAGCTGCTGTTATTCGTGGTTACCGTACACCTGATCCCTACAAGGGCAAAGGCATCAAGTATGACTACGAACAGCTCCACCTCAAAGAAGGAAAGACTGGCGCTAAGTAAGCAGCGGAAAGGATGAAAAAATGATCAAAAAAGTATCAAGAAATGACGTCCGCAAGCGCAGACATGCGCGTGTCCGCAGACATATTAGCGGTACACCCGAGCGTCCACGTCTTTGTGTATATCGCAGTTCAAAACAAATCTATGCTCAGTTGATCGATGATGTCAATGGAAAAACTTTAGTTGCTGCATCGTCACTGGACAAAGAAGCTGACTGCGAATATGGCGGTAACGTCGAGGCCGCCCGCATCGTCGGCAAATTGATCGGCGAGCGCGCCCTTGACCAAGGGATCGACACTGTAGTATTTGACCGCGGCGGCTATATCTATCATGGACGAGTAGCGGCAGTGGCAGAGGCGGCACGCGAAGCCGGCCTTAAGTTCTAAATTGGGAGGTTACTATGTATATTGATCCGAACAAACTGGAACTGAATGAGCGCGTTATCCACATCGGCCGCGTGTCTAAGACGGTTAAAGGCGGTCGTAACATCCGCTTCACCGCTTTGGTCATTGTCGGAGATGAGAACGGCCACGTAGGTAAAGGTTTAGGAAAAGCAGCTGAAATTCCCGAAGCCATTCGCAAGGGTATCGAAGCAGCAAAGAAGAGTTTAATCGAAGTGCCTCTGGCTGGAACAACGATTCCCCACGAGATGATCGGTGTCTACGGTGGCGGTCGTGTCATGTTAAAGCCGGCTCCAGACGGTACTGGTGTTATCGCGGGTGGTGCGGTTCGTGCTGTTATGGAACTAGCGGGCGTGCGTGACATCCGTACAAAGTCATTGGGTTCCGATAATCCCAATAATGTCGTTAATGCCACGATGGAAGCGTTAAAGAGTTTGCGGTCACCTGAACAAGTTGCCCGTAAACGTGGTAAGAGCGTCGAAGAAATCTTTTAATGGGAGGGGAAACGATGGCTGACAAAGTACAAGTTAGATTGACCAGGAGCCTTGTCGGCGCTTCTGAAAGACAAAAGAAGATTGTACACGCCCTAGGATTAAAAAAACACAACCAAATCGTGGAGCTTCCGGACTCTCCCGCAACCCGCGGTGCAGTTAGAAAAGTTGCCCACTTGGTTGAAATTATAGAGGCATAAGGGGGGGAACTGACATGAAACTAAACGAATTTACAGCGCAACCCGGTGCCACCAAAGTCGCATATCGCAAAGGTCGCGGTGCGGGTTCAGGCAGTGGCAAGACCGCAGGTCGCGGCCATAAAGGACAAAAATCCCGTTCTGGCGGCGGCGTTCGCTGGGGTTTTGAAGGTGGACAGATCCCGTATTTTCGCCGGGTGCCCAAGCGTGGATTTAATAATAAACGCTTCGCAAAAAAATACGTAGTCTTACCGCTGGATCGCTTAAATGTTTTCGAAGACGGCGACACAGTGGATATGGAAACACTTAAAGCCAAAGGAGTTGTATCCTTTGCTCATAACATTGATGGAATTAAATTGCTGGCTGCCCGTGAAGAATTCAATAAAAAGTTGATCGTTAAGGTCGCTAAAGTGACAGACGGCGCTAAGAAACAAATTGAGCAAGCTGGTGGTACGATAGAGGAGGTATAAGTCATGGCTAACATGATTGAAACCTTCAGGGATGGTTTTCGCAATCCGGAAATCCGCAAGAAGATGCTCTATACAATCATGATCATCATCTTGTTCCGGGTTGGTGGCAACATTCCGGTGCCTGGAATTGATCGAGTGGCATTCACTAACCTTATCGAACGCTTTGGTCAGTTGGGTTCAATGATGGATATTATGTCCGGTGGTGCATTGAAAACAGTTTCAATATTCGCCATGGGTATAACACCTTACATTAATGCTTCAATTATTATTCAGCTTTTGACGGTCGCGATTCCTGCCCTTGAACGTTTAGCTAAGGAAGGCGAGACTGGACGCAAGAAAATTCAAAAGATCACACGTATCACGGCGTGCGGTGTAGCGCTGCTACAGTCCATCGCCTTCTGGTACAGTACGCGCTCAGCTGGCGCGGCTACGCTGCCGAACTGGCTTAACGGAATCTTAGTGATTCTATCTTTTACAGCTGGATCAATGATTGTTGTATGGATGGGTGAAAGCATCAATGCCCACGGTATTGGTAACGGTATTTCAATTATTATTTTCTCGGGAATTATTTCACGAATTCCGAGTATGATTACAAACCTTTGGATGTACAGTAAACTATGGTCAGAACACATTAACTTTTTTGTTTCGCTGCTGTTCGTTATAATTGTCGTCATTGCAATCTTAGCTGCAATTATTGGCGTATTATACGTACAGATGGCAGAGCGAAGGATTCCAGTACAGTACGCCAAGCGCATTGTTGGACGTAAACAGTATGGTGGGAACGCCACATACTTGCCGATACGCGTCAATCAGTCTGGTGTTCTGCCTGTAATCTTTGCGATGTCGATTCTGCAGTTGCCGAATCTGATTGTATCCTTCTTCTTTGCCAATAGCACCCACCCGGTTGCCATGTGGTTTAAAGATATTGGAACAAATCCGCTGTACTATATCATCCAGGCTCTGCTGATTCTCGGATTTACTTTTTTCTATTCGATGATTCAGTTTAATCCTTTGGAAATTGCCAACAACTTACAAAAGAATGGCGGCTTTATTCCAGGTATACGCCCGGGGCGTCCGACAGCTGAATTCATCGGCGGAACGTCGCGGAGGCTCTGCTGGTTTGATGCGTTGTTCCTGATTATTGTAACTTTAGCACCGATGTTGGTTGGTACGCTGACAAACACCCATGGACTCTGGTTTGGTGGTACGGCGATTATCATTATTACCGGTACATGTACAGAGCTTATGGATCAGCTCGAATCACATTTGATGATGCGTCAGCACTCAGGATTTTTAAATTGATTATAATATTTATGTAGTTAATCGTTTTACAGCCCTTCGATCATTATAGGTCGAAGGGCGTGTGTACTCTCTGTGACACATTCAGTTGCCATAGTGAAATGGGTTAGAAAGAGGAAGATTGTGAACTTTATTATTTTAGGTCCACCAGGATCAGGTAAGGGTACGTTAGCAAAGCGTATCTGTAAACGGTATCACATAGACCATATTTCTACCGGTGATCTCTTTCGTTTCAATATTAAAAAGAAGACAGAGCTGGGCAAACTTGCGGTGTCTTATATCGATAGAGGTGACTTGGTACCTGACGATGTAACTGTTGGCATGGTTCAGCAGCGACTCTCAGAGTTGGCACCTGATGAAGGATTTTTATTAGATGGTTTTCCACGCACTACTGAACAAGCAGATGCTTTGGCAGAAATTTTAACAAACCTAGATCGTCAGCTAGATGCAGCTATCAATGTCTGCCTTGAAGATGATGTCATCGTCGGTCGCTTAAAAGGTCGGCGGGTCTGCCGCAACTGTGGTGCTAGTTTTAACTTAGACACCATGCCGCCCAAAGTATTTGATGTGTGTGATGAGTGTGGTGGAGAATTGTATCATCGTGAAGATGATAAACCGGAGACAATTAGCAATAGATTGGCTGTATATCGTGAAAATACCAGCCCGCTGATTAAGTATTATGAAGATAGAGATATATTAGTTTCTATTGACAACGCAGGTGCTCCTGAAGAGACAGAAGCCGCATTATTTGTCTTGCTCGATCAGGTCACTCAACGCGCTAAAAACAGAAAGTGATGCTCTAATGGTAATTATCAAATCAGCAGCAGAAATTGAAGAAATGAAAAAGGCGAATCAGATCGTTGCTATGGTTCTCCAAGATCTGGAAGAATTCATTAAACCAGGTCTGACAACGGCTGCAATTGATCAACGCGCTGAAGCACTGATCCGCGGCGAAGGGGCTGTGCCTTCTTTTAAAGGATATGGTCACCCGCCTTTTCCTGCGAGTGTATGCATTTCGATCAATGAAGCTGTCGTCCATGGTATTCCGTCTGAAAAAATTGTGATTAAAGACGGAGATATCGTTAGTGTTGACTGTGGAGCCTATATTGATGGTTGGCACGGCGATGCTGCGCGCACCTTTATTATTGGTGAGGTGGATGACAAGGTAAGAGAGTTAGTGGAAGTCACTGAGCAGGCTTTTTGGGAAGGATTTCAACAGGCAGTGCCTGGAAACCGCCTAGGTGATATCAGTGCGGCCATTCAAAAGAAAGCTGAAAGCCACGGCTTTGGGGTCGTCCGCGAACTGACTGGTCATGGCATCGGTCGAGATATGCATGAGGAGCCAAATGTTTTAAACTATGGCAGAGCTGGTCGCGGTTTAAGGTTGCAGCCAGGTATGGTACTTGCCGTTGAGCCGATGATTACACTGGGATCAAAAAAGGTGCGTCTGCTTGACGACAATTGGACCATTGTGACGGCTGATGGAAAACAGGCAAGTCACTATGAAAATACCTTTGCGATTACAGAGGATGGACCAATTATTTTAACTGCTTTACCATAGGCTGGAGGTCGCTATGCGAAAGAGCGACAAACATCGCCGCGAGAGAATCACAACGGAATCAGCTGAGTTGTCACGGCAAGCTTACTATGTACGTTCGCTGGCTGGACATGACAAGGATCAAATTCTGCTCCAATGCGGGCGACGCGGTCGTTTTGTGTTAATATGTGACGGTGGAACACGCGGACTGAAGCAAATGAAACAAAAAAATCCAAAACATCTTGCTATTCTTGGTTCGGTCGACGCCCAGAAATGGCAAAGAATTCGTGATATCAAAGATACAGCGGCTGCAAACGCACAAATAAGAAAACTTATCAAAAGTTATCAAAGGAGAGAAAAACTTGGCTAAGGAAGATATTATTGAAGTAGAAGGTACGGTTACTGATTCGTTACCGAACGCATTATTCAAAGTTGAATTAGAAAATGGGCATGAAATTCTTGCTCATATTAGCGGCAAACTGCGTCAAAATTACATCAAGATTTTACCAGGCGATCGAGTAACCGTCGAACTTTCGCCCTACGATTTATCCCGTGGACGAATCACATGGCGTGGCAAACAATAAGGGGCTTTTCCTAATTCAATTATTTTAAAATTCCCCCTTGCGTATTATATTTTTTCTGTTATTATATTATAGTATGTCTGGAATTCTCGGTTTGGCAGCTGCCAAGGCTTTTTATTGAGCCTTTTTCTTATAGAATGAAGAAATCAGTTTGTCAACTGAACAATATATGAGGAGGCAAGAAGATGAAAGTAAAACCATCTGTTAAACCGATGTGTGAGAAATGCAAAATCATTCGTCGTAAAGGCAAAGTAATGGTCATCTGCAGTGATCCTAAACATAAACAACGTCAAGGTTGAGGATCAAATTAAGAATTATTTAAATACAACACTGTACAGCAGTGCCGTCAGTTGCTCGGTTGACCCCGGGTAACTGACGTTTGATGTCTAAAAGACTACACGTAGGGTGCGGCTGACTGTAGGTGAATAAGCGCCATACAGCAATTACCCGTTCGTGATTTAATATAAAATTTTTAAAGACACACTTGGAGGTGCAACTATGGCACGTATTTCCGGAGTGGATCTGCCGAATAATAAACGCGTAGAAATTGCGCTGACTTATATATATGGAATCGGACGATCCCTATCAAACGAAATTCTCGAAAAATGCAATATCAATCCTGACGTGCGCGTTAAGGACTTGACCGACGAAGAATTGGCAAAGATTAGATCAGTCCTGGACAATGAATATCAGGTAGAGGGTGATCTGCGTCGTGAAACCGCGATGAATATCAAGCGCTTAACCGAAATTGGCTGCTACCGCGGTCGTCGCCACAGAACTGGTTTGCCTGTGCGTGGGCAACGGACAAGAACCAATGCCCGTACACGTAAGGGACCAAAGCGCACGATGGCTAACAAGAGGAAATAAGGAGGCAGTTAAATGGCTAAGGCTAAAGGCAAAGGTAAATCTGCGGGACGCCGCGTTTCAACGCGTCCGCGGAGAAGAGACCGTAAGAATATCGATCTTGGTCATGCACATATCCATTCAACTTTTAACAACACGATTGTCACGATTACGGATGTCAATGGCAATACCGTTTCATGGTCAAGTGCCGGTGGTCAAGGTATGAAAGGCTCGCGTAAAGGGACACCCTTCGCAGCCCAGATGGCTGCCGAAGCCGCCGCGTCGACAGCAGTTGAACACGGCATGACACAGGTTGAAGTTTATGTAAAAGGTCCGGGTTCCGGCCGTGAAGCAGCAATCAGAGCACTGCAGGCCAGCGGTTTGAACGTCATTATGTTAAAAGACGTTACACCGATTCCCCACAATGGATGTCGCCCGCCTAAAAGAAGAAGAATGTAATCGTGGAGGTAAACTAAGAGAATGGCTAGATATACAGAATCTTCCTGCAGACTGTGCCGCCGCGAAGGAGAGAAACTCTTTCTTAAGGGACAGCGCTGCTATTCAAATAAATGTTCGGTAGCCAACCGCAGCTATGCACCGGGTCAGCAAGGTCCGGGTGGCGGTCGTCGCAAAGTATCAGAATACGGACTTCAGCTCCGTGCAAAACAAAAAACAAAACGTTTCTATGGCTTGCAGGAAACACAGTTCCGCAACCTGTTTAAAAAAGCCGCCCGCCTCGAAGGCGTTACCGGCGAGAATTTCCTGCGTTTGTTAGAACTGCGCATGGACAACGTTGTCTATCGCATGGGATTTGCTAGCAGTCGCGCTGAGGCGAGACAACTGGTTACCCATGGACATTTTGTAGTTAATGGCAAGAAGAAAAATATTCCTTCCGCGATTTTGCAAGCCGGCGATGTCGTAGAAGTAAAAGAATCTTCACGCAAATCGGAAAAATTTAAAGAACTCGGCAAAAATACTGTCATCCCGAATTGGTTGACATTTGATCCCGAGTTGCTAAAGGGTACGATTGTTTCTGAACCTACGCGCGATGAAGTTGACATTGATGTAGAGGAGCATTTGATTGTTGAGCTTTACTCCCGCTAATTTAGTGTGTTTATGTACGCTGTTGTCCACACTGGTAGGAGGCAAGAATGATTGAAATGAATAAACCTGTCGTCCAGGTTGTTGAAATATCAGATGATCGGTCTTATGGAAAATTTGTCATCGAACCACTCGAGCGAGGTTATGGTATGACGTTGGGAAACTCCCTGCGCCGTGTCCTGCTTTCTTCGTTGCCTGGTGCCGCGGTGACGGCTATTCGTGTCGATGGTGTTCATCACGAATTCTCTACAGTTGAAGGCGTGATTGAAGATATGACCGAAATAATTTTGAATATAAAAGCAATACGGGCGAAACTCCATGTCAATGAACCTAAAACCGTTTTCCTGAGTACGGATGAAGGTCGTATGGGTGTGGTGACCGCGGGGGACATTGTTCGCGATGATGAGGTTGAAATCGTGAATCCTGACCAACCGATCTGCACTTTAAACGGCGAAGGACGTCTATTTATGGAATTGACCCTTAGTAATGGTCGAGGTTATAGCAGTTCGGAACGCAATAAATGGCCGAATCAGCATATCGGAGTGATTCCGATTGACTCGATTTTTACGCCGGTCAATAAAGTGAATTTTAGTGTTGAAAACACACGTGTTGGGCAGTTTACTGACTATGACCGCCTGACGTTGGAAGTCTGGACGGATGCGACGATTGAGCCTGATGAAGCGATCAGTGAAGCCGCGAAGATCTTGACCCAACATCTCAGTTTATTTACTGAGTTGACGGAACGTACAGATATAGAAGAGATGGAAGAACCCGAAGAAGAGGAAGAACGCGATCAAGTTCTTGACATGGCAATTGAAGATATGGATTTCTCAGTCCGTACTTATAACTGTCTAAAACGAGCAAACATCAATACGATCGGTGATCTCACTGCTAAGACTGAGGCCGACATGATGAAAGTTCGCAACTTGGGTAAAAAATCTCTCGAAGAAGTTCTTCAGAAATTGGATGAAATAGACATGACACTGGCTTCTGAGGAAGAAACTTATTAAAATTACATTTCTGCGTGAAGAAATGATGAGGAGGTAGACATATGTCCGGATATCGCAAACTGGGTCGCCCCACAGCTGCCCGTATGTCGATTCTGCGCAATCTTGTTACAACCTTGATCGTCAATGGCAAGGTTGAAACAACAGTTACTCGCGCAAAAGAGGCGCAAAAAATTGCCGAACAATTAATAACAAATGCGGTCAAAGAAAGTGGTAATTTTACAACCCGTGAAATTATGACATCAACCGCGAAAAGAGATAAAAATAATATGAAACAGCTGGTTTCTAAGACGTCTAAGAATGATAAACGTTATGACGTCGTAGAACGGGAAGTTAGCACAAAGATGGTTCAAGTAGATGGACCGTCTCGTCTGGCAGTTCGTCGTGAGGCAATGAACTGGCTGAATCGTTCTGTCGATTCAAAAGGCAAGAAAGTTAACCCTGTCAATGTCCTTTTCAATGACGTTGCTCCCCGTTACGCTGCCCGCAATGGAGGTTATACCCGCATCACAGTTTTGGGTCCTCGCCGCGGCGACGCAGCAGAGATGGCAATTCTAGAATTGGTGTAAAGATTATCGTTCTGGAACACAAAAGTCGGTTCTGGAGCATAATGCTCATCCTAGAGATCGGTTAAATATTAATTGAAGTGAGGTAGTGTGACGCCACATTGCCTCACTTTATTTTACTTTGTGGTCTGTAAGTCGTTTGACCACATAACCAAGTAATTTGCCCACACTTAAATTTCCCATGAATCTTTGGGCGGGTTGTCCTTTTATTGTGTCTCTTATACCGCTATAATTACAATTTACGATGTCTTTTAATTAAGCACTACAGGAGTTGAGATGACGAACCTTATTACGGTGAATGATGTCGGATTTTCCTATAAGTCATATGATAGTGACCCGGTACAAGCTATCGAACACGTTAGTTTTGAGGTAGCAGCTGGCGAATATGTGGCTATACTTGGTCGCAATGGCTCTGGTAAATCGACCCTTGCGAAACTGCTCAATGGTTTGGAGTTGCCGGAATACGGCAATGTGGTGACAGCTGGGTATGATACGACTGACGATCGTATGATTTTTGAAATTCGCCGTAACTGTGGCATGGTATTTCAGAATCCGGATAATCAAATTGTTGGAACGACGGTGGAAGAGGATGTCGCATTTGGACCCGAAAATTTAGGTGTACCACTTCCTGAATTAGCCGAGCGGGTTACGAGCTCATTGACAGCTGTTGGATTACGCGAAAAATATGACACATCCCCATCCGCTCTTTCGGGTGGACAGAAGCAAAAGTTGGCCATAGCTGGTGTTTTGGCCATGCGTCCGTCCTGCTTAGTTTTAGATGAGGCAACGGCTATGCTCGATCCGGTCAGCAGAGAGGAGCTTTTAGCTTTAGTTCTTGATCTGAGAGCAACTCAGGGGCTGACGGTTATCAATATTACTCACCATATGGAGGAGGTTTTGCAGGCGGATAAGGTGCTGGTCATGGACAACGGACATATTTTATTGACCGGTACGCCTCGAGATATTTTTTGTAACGTAAAAGAGATTCGTCGCATCGGTTTGGATGTACCCATGCACACAGGAATCGTCCACTGCCTTGCTGAAGGATTGAAACAATCTTTGATCGGTCAAGAATATGTAGAATGTGAGGCTGCCAAAACAGTTGCATTAAAACTTTTGAAAGAAGCAAGTGAGGACAACTTGTTGGTGGCAGCAGCGCATTTGCGAAAAAATGCTGGGCGGAAGGGATATGGTTTTGATTCTCTTGAAGATGCCGCTACCAGGGACGTGGTTATCGAAGCTGAAAATTTATCATATATTTATGACGGGGCCGGCATAACGACTCAGGCTCTTCATGACATATCCTTTAAAGTCTATAGAGGCGAATGCTTTGGTATTATGGGTCATACTGGATCCGGTAAGTCAACTTTGATACAGCATCTGAATGGTCTTTTGCGCAAGCAAAAAGGTGACTTGAAGGTGCTCTCCTATGATCTTTCCCGCAGTGGCGACATTCGTACATTGCGCCGCCATGTGGGATTGTTATTTCAATATCCAGAACATCAATTGTTTGCTGAAACTTGTCGCGAGGATATTGCCTACGGTCCGACTCAGTTAGGTTGGTCGGAGACTGATGTGGCAGCAAGTGTAGATGCGGCAGCTGCTATCGTAGGGTTGGATGATGCAGTCTTAAATAAATCACCATTTGAACTCTCGGGTGGACAAAAGAGACGTGTTGCACTTGCCGGCATATTATCGATGGAACCAGATATTTTAATTTTAGATGAACCGGCAGCAGGACTTGATCCGGCAGGTCGAGACGAGATTCGAGGTTATATCGAAAAATTACGAGCCTTTGATATTACCGTTATCCTGGTGTCCCACAATATGGATGAACTCGCTTATTTGGCGGATCGCATTCTTGTTTTAAATGGTGGTCGGGCTGAGATCTGTGCCGTGCCAGATGAGATTTTCAGTCGGACCGATATTTTGCAGCGCTGTGACTTGAGTGTGCCCAGGACGGTTGGATTTCTACAGCAGTTTATAGATGTTTTACCCAGTCTAAATATCTATCAATATGATGAGAGGGCAGCTGCTTTAGCTTTAGTGGAAGCAATGCAGCATAACCTTACAGCCGAAAGGGGGACACAATAATGCAATTGACATTAGGTCATTATTACCACGGCAATTCTGTGCTTCATCGGCTGGATCCTCGTATAAAAATTATTGTCGTTGTTCTATTTATGGTTGTTATTTTTCTGCTAAACCATCCAATCGCCATTGCTGCTTTTGGTATATTTTTATTTGTCATGATTGCCGTGGCTAAAGTGCCTCTTAAATCAATTTTAAGAAGTGTTCGTGCCGTTTTATTCATCGCTATTTTTGCCTTTATAGTTAATATCTTGACGGTGGATGCCGGTGTTGTTTTGTGGCGTCTTGGTTCTCTGACACTATCAACAGGTGGGCTTTGGAATGGATTCAAACTGGCATTGCGGTTATTTTATTTAGTCGTTACCTCATCATTATTCCTTACCCTGACAACTACGCCAATAAAGATTGCAGATGGTCTGGAAAAATTACTTAAACCTTTAGAAAGGTTAAGATTTCCTGCCCACGAACTGGCTATGATGATGTCGATCGCTCTGCGTTTTGTACCGACTTTAGTAGAAGAGACCGACAAGATTATGAAAGCTCAGTCTTCTCGAGGAGCAAACTACGATACCGGGAATATTTTTCAAAAAGCCAAAGGAATGGTGTCGATGCTGGTACCTCTTTTCGTCTCTTCGTTCAAACGTGCAGATGATTTAGCTATCGCCATGGAGGCTCGATGTTATCAAGGGGGAACAGGTAGAACAAAGTTGCATCCATTGATTTTAAAAACCAGTGATACTTTGTTTTTTATTGGGGCCTTAGTTTTTATTGGCATTTTGTTGACCGCCGAATATATGCTGCCACCGCTGGTTTTTGCCGGAGGGATTTAGCTGAACAAGGGAATGACTTTGCTAAAGTGGGTGATAGAAAAGTGAAAGAAAATATGCGTAATATTGCGCTTCTGGTAGAATTTGACGGCACAAGGTATGCGGGTTGGCAGCGCCAAAAGAATGTTCTCTCGGTACAAGAAGCCTTGGAGCGGAGCATTGCCAAAATAATGAAACACGATGTGACGTTGACAGGTTGTAGCCGGACCGACGCCGGTGTCCACGCGGCGGGTCATGTCAGTAATTTTCGAACCACAAATCCCATCCCCGTTGATAAGATTCCCATAGCCTTAACCACAGCTTTGCCCGATGATATAGCAGTTCTTGAAGCCACTGAGGTCGATTTAGATTTTAATGCTCGCTATGGAGCACGGGCCAAACGCTATGCCTATCGCATATGGAATCATCCGCGCCCATCGGCACTGCGCGCTCGCTATGTGCTACACGAAGCTCGACCGCTGGACACAGTAGCCATGGGTGAGGCGGCACAGTTCTTCGTTGGAAAACACGACTTTCGTGCTTTTATGGCAATGGGCAGTTCGGCCAAAACAACGGTTAGAGAGATTTACAAAGCCGAGGTCGAAAAGGACGGGTATCTCATACGAATTGTTGTTGAAGGGGCTGGTTTCCTGTATAATATGATGCGAATAATTTCCGGCACACTATTGTATGTTGGGCTGGGCAAGATTGAGACCGACGCCGTTCCGTCGATCATTGCGGCGGGTCGTCGGCAGGCCGCCGGCAAGACTTTGTCGGCTAAGGGTCTGTGTTTGGAGCGGGTATGGTTTGATGCCCCGCTCTTTTTTCATCACGGAGGAGGTATTCCATGAGTTGGAATGAACGTACCAACCTTTCTATGTTGACCGACTACTATGAGCTTACTATGTCTCAAAGTTATATGGATCAGGGAGTGGGCGATAAGATCGCTTACTTTGATTTGTATTTTCGTCATGTTCCCGAGAGCGGAGGCTATGCGATTATGGCTGGGGTCGAGCAAATGGTCGATTATTTGCAGGCCTTGAAATTTGATAAGAAAAATATTGATTACCTTCGTTCTACAGGTGACTTCAGCGAAGAATTTCTAGATTATCTTGCAAATTTTGAATTTGTATGTGATGTGTGGGCCATTCCCGAAGGTACACCTGTCTTTCCTAATGAGCCTATTGTAAAAGTTAGAGGACCGCTAATACAGGCACAAATGATTGAAACGATGTTGTTGCTGACAGTCAATCACCAAAGTTTGATTGCCACAAAATCATCGCGTATCGTGCGAGCGGCTGCCGGTCGACCTGTTATGGAGTTCGGTGCTCGGCGAGCACAAGGTTATGATGCTTCTGTTCTAGGTGCGAGGGCTGCTTATATCGGCGGCGCTGCAGGCACATCGTGCACCATCTGTGGCGAGCAGTTTGACATCCCTTTGTCGGGTACGATGGCTCATAGTTTTGTCTTAATGTTTGATAGCGAATTTGATGCATTCAAGGCCTATGCTGAAACCTATCCAGATAACACGGTTTTGCTAGTAGATACTTATAATACATTGAAGTCTGGCATACCTAACGCAATCCGCATTAATAAAGAGATCCTTGAGCCCATCGGTAAACGGGTCAAAGGCGTCCGCATAGACAGCGGCGACTTAAATTATCTCAGTATTGAGGCGCGCCGTCTGCTCGATGAAGCAGGTATGGAAGACTGTGTTATTATTGCCAGTAACTCTCTCGATGAATACTTGATTGAGACCCTCCTAATGCAGGGGTCTAAAATTGATGCCTTTGGCGTCGGTGAACGTTTGATTACCTCCCGGGCTGAACCCGTCTTCGGCGGTGTCTACAAATTATCAGGAGTTGAAGAGGACGGCAAAGTGATTCCCAAGATGAAAGTTTCAGATAACTTTGGCAAAATTACTACACCGTGCAACAAAGAAGTTTGGCGTTTTTACAATAAAGATACCAATCAAGCGCTGGCCGACCTGGTGACCATTGCCGGTGAAGATCTCTCGCAAACAGAAACGTATGAGATCTTCCATCCCATCCATACCTGGAAGCGGAAAGTTCTCTCTAATTATGAAGTTAAACAATTATTGCAACCCGTTTTTGTCGGCGGCAAATGTGTTTATGAAACCAAGTCCATTGAAGAAATCAAGGCGTTTTGTATGCAACAGCAAACCACCCTTTGGGATTCGGTTCGCCGTTTCGAAAACCCACAAGTTTATTACGTCGATTTGTCTTATGATCTCTGGTCTACGAAGCAACAACTGTTAAAAGAACACGGCATGGGCATGCAAGAGATGATGCATCCGCCACGACGTTGATCACAAACCATTGGAAGATGTGTTACTGAATCTATTTATATAGTTTAAAAGAAAAATATTCCTATAATTAACTATAAAGATTAATGATTAATTTAATAAAAGAGGAGATATTGATATGGCAGTTAAAGTAATTTTTGAGATTAAAGATCGCGGAACGATCGAAGCTGAGTTGTATCCCAATATTGCTCCAGAGAGCGTGCGGAATTTTGTCTCGTTGGTACGCAGTGGATTTTACGATGGTTTAACTTTTCATCGCGTGATCCCCGGATTTATGATCCAGGGTGGTTGTCCACAAGGTACAGGTACGGGCGGTCCCGGTTATCACATCAAAGGTGAATTTGCGGCCAACGGTGTGCCCAATGCACTTAATCACACGCGGGGTGTCCTTTCGATGGCCCGTGCAATGGCTCCGGACTCGGCAGGATCTCAATTCTTTATTATGCACCAAGATGCTCCCCACCTCGACGGTCAATATGCGGCTTTTGGCAAAGTAACTTCAGGCATGGAGGTCGTTGACGCAATTGCCCAGGTGCCGACTAATCGGATGGATAAACCACTCGAAGACGAAGTGATTGTATCCATAAAAGCTGTTGGCGATGATTTGGATCAACTTGGTGAGCCCAAAAAACTGTAAGGAAAAATAATTATGACTCAATCTGAACTTAAAAATGGGGTCTCCCCAACGACTGCTGATTCACAGTCGGAACAGGATCGACCTACATTCTACATTACAACGCCGATTTATTATCCTAGTGATAAATTACACATCGGTCACTCTTATACGACGGTAGCCGCTGATGCGATGGCACGTTATAAGCGATTGCGCGGTTACGATGTTATGTTTTTGACAGGAACTGATGAACATGGTCAAAAGATTCAATCCAAAGCCCAGGAGGCTGGTGTCGCACCCCAGGTCTTCGTCGATCGCATTGTAGCCACGATTAAAGACCTTTGGGAGCTCATGGACATCTCCTATGACCGTTTTATTCGTACCACCGACGATTATCACGAAGCAGCCGTCCAAGCTATTTTTCAAAAATTATACGACAAAGGTGACATTTACCTGGGAGAATATGAAGGCTGGTACTGTACGCCCTGTGAATCTTTCTGGACTGAAAGCCAGCTAGAAGATGGTGTCTGTCCAGACTGTGGCAGAGAAGTAGAGAAGTCTAAAGAATCTAGCTATTTTTTCCGCCTGTCAAAATATCAGGATCGCATCATCCAGCTCTATAAGGATTCCCCCGAATTTATTCAGCCTAAAACCCGAGCCAACGAGATGTTAAATAACTTTTTACTTCCTGGTTTAGAGGACTTGGCTGTATCCCGCAGTAGTTTTGATTGGGGGGTGCGCGTACCCTTTGATCAAGATCATGTCATCTATGTCTGGATCGACGCTTTAGTCAATTATATAACCGCCTTGGGTTTTCCAGGTGACAGCGGACCAGACTCTGATTTTGCCCGTTATTGGCCGGCGGATGTGCAACTGATTGGCAAAGAGATTGTCCGTTTTCATACTATTATTTGGCCAGCCATCCTCATGGCTCTGGATTTGCCAATGCCGAAACAGGTCTTTGGTCACGGCTGGCTTCTAATTGGAGACGGCAAGATGTCAAAGTCTGTCGGCAATGTCGTTGATCCAGTGAAACTGTGTGAGCGGTACGGTGTTGATGCCATTCGTTATTTCTTGCTCCGGGAAGTTCCCTTTGGCTCGGACGGTAATTTTGACAACAAGGCTTTGGTCACCCGTATTAATTCGGACTTAGCTAATGATTTGGGCAACCTCCTAAGTCGCACGACGGCGATGATTTCCAAATATTTTGATGGTGTCCTGCCTGAAGATAAAGAAGCTGGCGATCACGACGACGAACTAGCTGAACAGGCTCGAGTCAGCGCTGCTAATGTGGCGAAACTCATGGATCAAATGGAGTTCAGCCAAGTGCTGGCAGAGATTTGGAAACTGATTGGTCGCAGTAATAAATATATTGATGAGACGACCCCTTGGCTTCTTGCTAAAGATGAATCTCAAAAAGTGCGCCTAGGTACAGTTCTTTATAATTTAGCAGAGTGTCTGCGCATTGTAGCGATCTTGATTGAACCATTTATGCCCAACACGCCCAAGGCAATCCGGGAAGCCCTGTGTATTCCGGCGGATGACAGTAGCCAAGTGGATTGGGATTCCACGGGCAAGTTTGGCAGCTGGCAACCGACAGCCGCCGTCCAAGCAGTTAAGCCACTGTTCCCAAGAATAGA
>JAAYOA010000145.1 GCA_012520525.1 Clostridiaceae bacterium
AAGCTGGTTTTAGAATTATCATCATCTCTTTGAGATCGCCCCAATCTCGGGTCAGATATCTACTTTTTCAATCAATTTATTTAACTAATAATCGCGCTATTCAAGGGGTGTATAGACGCGCTCCCCCACATCAGATCAGCGGACTTTCTAAATTATTGCGACAGTTGTCCATCCATGGTTTTAAATCTATTGAATTGGCCAATTATTTAATGCGCGCAGGCAATGGTTATCTCTTTATAGAACCATTCATGCGTGGCGATAGTATCTATAATTTCAACATTCAATTGCGCAATGATCTTTGGCAATTGGTTCATAATCACTGTCTCAGAACAAAGGAACCCACCGTCCCTATAATCATTGCTGACCTACCGATCCAAACAACTGACCAAACAATTTTCTCCACAATTCCCGCAGGATCTCCAGAAAGTAAAATAAAGTTTAAAAAATATACCATCTGTACTTTATCTCACGAAATAAGACACTTATCTAACAGTCGCTTGCACAGGAAATTACTGAAAAACACAACTCATGAAATAATTTTCCTATAGAAGGGAAAATTATAATTAGGAGGAATAACTTGTCTCATCTAAGTGCTGAAACTCCAACCCAGCAATGGGAAAATACCATATTACAAGCGATGGCAAAACATACCCATTTACAAGATGATTTATATTTTGCCGAATTGAAACGAACAATTGCACGAGAATTGTTTAATACTGGATTAGATCTAGCAAGCAGACGGCAAATTGCCCATAACATATATAACAAAACAAGGGGACTCGATGTGCTGCAGCCTTTAATGGATGATCCCAGCGTCACTGAAATTATGGTCAATGGACCACAGACAATATTTTATGAACAAGATGGACAACTGCTGCGCTCCAAGTTAAGTTTTAACGACGATAATCATCTGCATGATTTTATAATTGGTCTTTTTTCACGATGTAACCGAAACCTCAGCCTCAGTCAGCCGATCGCCGACGCTAGATTAGCGGATGGAACTCGAGCTAATGCAGTCATTCCCCCCGCTGCACCGACAGGACCAATCTTAACCTTGCGCAAATTCACTGGCGTAAAGCATTCGCCCGAAGCTCTGCTCGCCAGTGGATTTATTACTGAAGCCATGCTCTATTATTTAAAAAAACAAGTACTAGGAAAGAAAAGTGTTTTTATATGTGGTGGGACAGGTACAGGTAAAACTACTTTATTGAATGTCCTTTCAAATTATCTGCCCAAAGCTGAACGCATTATTACCATTGAGGACTCTGCTGAGTTACAACTTGTTGGTCAAGAAAATCTGGTCAGTCTTGAAGCTCGTCAAGCGGGTCCTGACGGCATCGGCGGAATTGATATTCAACAATTACTGCGCGCTTCTCTAAGAATGCGTCCCGACCGTATTATTATCGGCGAAGTACGAGGAGCCGAGGCGGCGGATCTGATGCAGGCCATGAACACAGGTCATCCCGGTGCACTTTGTACAGGTCACGGTAATTCCTGTGCCGATATGTTCGAAAGATTATCTAATTTGGTTTTAGAAGGAAGTCGTCTGCCCTTTATAGCCATTCGTCGTATCTTAGCAAATTGTATAGATACGTTGGTTCACATCAGCCGACAGCCCAACGGCAGCCGCAAAGTCGACGAAATCGTCGAAGTATCTTGGGGTGAAGAAAACCGACCGATTTTTAAAGAGATTTACACCCTAACAGATCACTGCACAAATGAATAAGGAGGACATTGATCTATGGGAAATAAACGAATGATCAAATGTCTAAAATATGCTTGCTGTGTAGGATTTGCTTATATACTCGCCCACCCCTTTGCTAGCAATTTATTTATACATTTAATCATGGTAGTTGCTACTGCACCCTTAGTAATAAAGTTACTTCAAAAATATCAAAATCATAAACAAATGAAGCTAAAACGGAGACATTACCTCACTTTGTTGCAATGTTTTGCTGGAGAATTGTCTGCCGGCGGAACCTACCACATTGCCTTAGTAAAAACAACTGAAATATTACAAAAACAAATGAAATCTGATCAGGCAATTTATTGTGCTTTAGAAGAAGGTATTATGTCACTGAAACGGCAAGAACGTTTAAGTGACACGATGATTACCATAGGTCAACGGATCGACCTCCCTGAATCGCGCTCTCTGTTCAGCACATTGGCTCAAAATTTAGAACTTGGCAATCAGACTGTACATATCGTACGAGACGCTCGGGATATGTATGCCAAGCAACTGGAAATCGAAGAAGAAACAAAAACAGAACAAGCAGCAACAATTACAGAAGCTGTTTGTCTCATGGTCGTTCCATTTGTTATGGCAAAACTTTTCAATAACATGTTTACAGGTATCACAGAAGAAACTGGTTTCACTGGATTTACAATTACGACTGTTATACTTGTTAGCGCTTATTGTATTGCTTGCCTAGCTATGTTCCTTGGCTGCAAAATGCTTTTTCCCGTCTCCGCTTTCACATTCTATAATCGACCACGCAAGAAAAGTCAGAACTTTTGGATTGAAAAACTGGCAACCACATCTGGAATCCAGTATCTTGCCCGACGACTTCAATCCTTTTTGACACCTCACTATCTCAGTGAGTGGAATCAAATGATTGAAAAGTCATGTTCCACTCCGCGACGGATAAAAGATGAAATTGCATTGAGGTTAACTGTCATCCTGATCTTCGAAGTTGTAGTTTTACTAGCCACTATCGGAGGTGGACTGCCACTTTGGATGCCCGCTGTCACTCCCTTATTAACTTGGCTATTTCTAGACCAACAGCTGAGGCAGCAATTCAAACATCGGGAATTGACAGTCAACGCAGAAATGCCGTTATTATTAGAAACTTTTCTTCAATTTCTGCGAGCAGGTGAAGTGACTGAAGCAGCACTTAAAAGAACTTTAACCTCACAAAAAGAATTTGTAACCACCCTTCACTTGATGATTAGAGAAGCATTAAAAAATGTACAGACCGGTTCTAGCCTTGACTACGAACTAAATAAGTTGGCAAGGCGATTCTCCACTGTTCAAATTCAATCTGTTTTTATCTTAATCGCTCAATTTCATCAAACAGGGCACTCGGATACCCTGGATTCTTTAAATGAACAAAAATATGCCTGTTGGCAGCTATATAAAAAAGTGATTCAAGAAAAAGGAAAAAATTTAGCAACACGCCTTCTTCTGCCTATGTCTTTGGATCTACTGTCTGTAATGTTGATTGCAATAACGCCTGCCGTCAACATATTTACAGCTTTCTAAATCATTTAATGTAGAAAGGAAAAATAATGTCCAAATTAAATACTATTTTAAATATTAATTCCTCTACCACCCATCTGAACAGAACAAAACTTTTCCCGTCGCTCTATAAATCCCCATCCAAGTCGATAAAATATCATCTTCTAAATACCCACGGACTAGGCACTTTAGAAGTGGTCGTTCTTATTGCCATTCTATTGGCAATTGCCCTAATTTTTAATGAAAATATTCGTTCCTTCGCCAACAAGTTGTTTACGACAGTATTTAATGATGGTCGAGTCATCAAAGAAATTAACCAAAGGTAATAATTATGCCTCAAATTACTCTAAAAGAAACACAATGGGGATCTAAACTAGTTGTTCAACTTCTTGAGCAAGAAAAAATTGATCGAACAGCCTTAAAAAGTATGCAAACAGAAGTCGTTGATCTGCTCTTATGTCCCATTATAGTTCGAGAAAACGGGCGTACCGAATTGATCTATCAGCTGACCGGTCTCATTTCTCTTATTGACCTGCAGCAGACAACTAACATATCTTTTAAATCTCAACTAGACTTGCTAATTGGTCTTTGCCGACGGTTAAAAATCCTATCGTCTACATTGAACCAGAGTCATCTTATGATAGATCAAGACTTTATCTATTATCGAAGTGGTGATATAAGCTCAAATAATTATTTGCAGCCAATTATATTGGGATTACCGCTGCAAATAAATGAATCATCATCTATTGAAAGTGACTTTATTGGTTGCTTGGCATTTATCACCGAACCTGTTATTGCGCAGGCTAAAACTCAGCAAGTCCTTTCAGATGATCTGATTGACCGCTTACTCGTCAGTTCCTGGGAGTCTTTAGAGAGTCTGCTCCTAGCTGTAGAATCTGCCCGAGATATTGTTGATAAGGACTCTTCCCAGCCTGTTCCTAAAGCTGATGACGAAGTAGAATTTTTGCTGAATCCAGATTCAGCTGATCGATCGAACAGGACAACCTCCGGGCAAACCGAACAATATTCATCACCAACCCAGGCATCCACGACAAGACATGTAAGAAAATCTAAGAACTCAAAACTCAAAATCTTTTATTTGTTTCAGTCAATTGTCCTCACCATTCTACTTTGGCTATATGCAAATGATTATATCGTTAGTTTTAAAGAAAAACTTATAGCTGCTGGTCTATTGACAATTATTTTGATACTCGACTTAATTATCTTGTTACACCCTCAGTCGAAGCAAAAACCCAAGGAAACAACTTATCAAAAAAGATCGCGAGAAAAATCTATTGAAAGGACAAATGCAGATAGAATATTCAAAGATGAACTAAAAGGATTATACAAAGGAGGAACGCCGAGTGGTCGTCAGATCCAACCTTTAGCTACACTTAAACCACTAGAATTGGCTTATCCAGAGAGCGATGTCGAGTATGCTTTAGCTATCCGCGCTTTTGTCAGTGTGACTATCTCCCACGCTAATTTCTGTATAGGTGCGGATGCTGTCGTTTCCGATCTCTGTTTAAAAGGAAAAGAAATATTACCGATCCACGCCGAAATTAAATATAATCCTGAAGGATATATGTTGCATTCAAATCATGGACTTACCAATCCAAAAAAGCCAGAGTTCAGATCTGAACTCTGGCTGAATGGAATCTTATTAAAGTCAAATGAAATTTTACCATTAAACGATGGCGATGAAATCCGTTTTGGTCGCTATATCTATTCGTTCGAGATGGACTAACTATAGCTTTACATGGTG
>JAAYOA010000146.1 GCA_012520525.1 Clostridiaceae bacterium
ATATTGTTTGGTATTTAATTTGCCAAATATATATATGTTATAATAACAACAATTTGAAAGCAGTTTTAATGAATTTCGATTTAGGAGGCAATCATAGTGGAAAAGTTGGTAGGTAATGCAATTTTCGGTCAATCTGGTGGTCCAACAGCAGTCATCAACTCCAGTGCAGCAGGTGTTATTATTACAGCTTTGCAGCAAGAAGGTGTCATTGAGAAAGTATATGGTGCAGCCCACGGTATCGTAGGTATGTTGAATGAAGAATTTTTCGATATGGCAGAAGAGGACATGAAGGAATTAGAGTTGTTAAAAACGACTCCTTCTTCAATGCTTGGCTCTTGCCGTTATAAGCTCGCCAATGCTGATGAAGATGATACGGATTATAAGCGTCTATTAGAAGTGTTCAAGAAATACAATATTCGTTATTTCTTCTATAACGGTGGCAACGATTCTATGGATACATGCAATAAAGTGTCCAAGTATATGCAAAAAGTTGGTTACGATTGTCGGGTGATGGGTGTACCTAAGACCATCGATAACGACCTCTATGGTACGGACCACTGTCCTGGATTCTCGTCGGCTGCTAAGTATATTGCTACATCTTGTATGGAAATTTATCAGGATGGCCGTGTTTACAATACAGGTCAAGTTGTAATCGTTGAGATCATGGGACGTAATGCAGGTTGGTTGGCTGCAGCTGCAGGTTTAGCTGCCTATGCGGGATCCGGTCCTGATTTTATCTATCTGCCAGAAGTAAGCTTCGATCTCGAAAAAGTATTTGCTGATATCAAACAACGCTATGAGGAAGCGGGTAATTGTATCATTGCGGTTTCCGAGGGCGTCACCGATGCCGACGGCAAATATTTGCCAGAATTAATCGGAACAGTTAAAACAGATGCCTTTGGTCATAAACAGATGGGTGGTACAGCTCAGGTCATTGCTGACTATATTGCTGATCGGATGGACGTAAAGATTCGCCACATCGAATTGTCGTTGCTACAACGTGCTGCTGCCCACTATGCTTCTAAATCTGATGTAGAGGAAGCATTTATGGCAGGTAAATTGGCCGTTGAGAAAGCAGTTGAAGGTTATACAGACTACATGATCGGCTTTGAGCGTAAGAGCAACGATCCCTATGAGTGCGAGTATATCCTTGTACCGTTGGAAAAAGTTGCTAATACTGAGAAGATGGTGCCTCGCGAGTGGATTAATGAAGCTGGTAATGGCATAGAACAAGGTTATATTGATTATTGCTTGCCGCTAATTCAAGAAGTTTCTTCCACTCCTACCGAAAATGGTTTGCCGCGTTACGCAAGGCTGAAAAAGGTTTTGGCTAAAAAAGATTAACCACCTGTTCATTTAAAAGAATATCTTACCTTCAAAATATTTTATTAAATTGAAAATTTTAGAAAATAAAGAACCGCTGATTGATTTATGATGTCTTTCAGCGGTTCTTTTTCTGTCAGACAATAATAAGTTATAATTATTCTAAAGTGAATCAAAGGAGATCAGCTATATGGGATTAGGCTTCAAAACTCGTCGTCCTCTGCAATTAGTTTGCACAGGATTGGTTTTCACAATACTTTTGCTTATTATTTCTGGTTGCAGCAACGAAGATGAAGAGGTTGCTTTGGCAGATTATGGAACGTATGGGCGTGCACTTGCACTTGAAATTGCTGAGGACTATCCCTACCGCGGTCCATATTCGGAGGCTGCAGCAGAGGTGGCAGACCTTATATACAATGAGTTTTCTGGTTTAGGTTACGAGCCTCAGCGACAATCATTTTCAGCCTCTGAAGAAGGGGAGTTTGAAGGTCAAGAATCTGAGAACATTATAGTAAAAATTCCAGGACGAGGTTTTTATCAGCTAAGTGAAGAGGAAATCCTTAAACCTGAACCACAGACACTGGCAATGCTCGACAAAGATGAAGTAAAGCCTATTTTTAGACGTCAAGTTATCATAGGTGCCCATTACGATACACCTATTTCTTCGTCTCAGTCAGAGGAATATCCTGACTATGACGGTATTTCCGACAATGCTTCAGGGATCGCAGCCCTTTTAACGTTAGCTAAAGAAATTCAAGGCGAGACGTTTGGCTATGATGTGATTTTAGTAGCTTTTGGAGCAGGTAACGATGACTTTCGAGGGGCAAGAAGTTTTGCTTCCGAAATGAGTGAGGATGAGATCAACAGCACGGATTGTGTATATATTCTACAAAATATTTATGCGGGCGATAAACTCTATGCTCATGCAGGAAGAAACTCACTTGAAGAGGGTCACCTTTATGAACGGCGACGCAAGCTCTATGAAACAACTGATGTCGTGCTTGAATATAATTTGCCATATGAAAATGATATGGATCTTGTCTTTAATCAAATGCTGTCTACTATTGAATATCCCAGTGAATCAGGAATTCGAGTTCAATATCGTGAGTTTACAACCCATAACAGTGATTATGTTCCATTTGATGACATGGATATACCGATTGTTTATATTGAGTCTGGCAATTATGATACCGAAAGTCCATCAGAAGTTCGCGACACGTTGCGCAATGGTTATGAAGAGACAGATGGATGGATCGCGGGAACTAATATTGACAATCAAGAGTTTTTGTCAGAAGCAATAGGTCTTACGTTATTACAAGAACGGATCAATAATACTGCCTTTATTTTAAAGGGTTGTTTGGAAAAAGGTGCCTACGATGGGATCGCTTTGTCTCCGGATCAAATGGAGGACGAGGAAGAGGTCACGAACACTTCGGTGATCAATGACTTGACAGATCAAAATGAGACGGATCAAAGTGAGGACTCTGCTGGAGGAGAAGAGACCACTGGAACTGTAGAAGAGGCGGAGGAAGCGCCTGCCGAGTAAGGGAGCTGCTATGTTAATTGGGTTAGAAATTAGTCATTTTTCTATGTTGAAAGCATTTTCTGTCGGCACGACAGGAGAACAACTGCAGTCTCTAAGACGAAAAATTGAATTAGATACAGAGGTAGCAGAAAAAGCAATCGAACAAGGTGAAGAACAGAGACATAATCATACAACCGCAACATTAAGTAATAGTGGAACTGCAGAGATCGAAACACCATTTACGTCTTGCCCCCATGCGATCCAGCACCTGTCAGCCTTTATTGGGCGCAATGCAACGGGTAAGACAGCTGTTTTTGAAGCCCTTGATTTTATGGCGGACTGTGTGCGCTACAATGTGACTGTTGCTGCCATGATCAAAGGAAGAAAGGGTATAGGGCATTTACGGACGTTTGGAGAATCTCAGCCACTTACTTTTGTAGTTCATTGCCTTATGCCGGAGACTGCTGAGGTGATGACTTGGACACTGCGATTAGACGGTGATGAATATGACCGACCACTCATTGTTTATGAGTCTGTCACAGCATTTAGTTGTACAAAACGATATCTAGAGGAATTAGGTATTCCAGGAGTGCGGTCATTTTTTAAAAAGGGCATCAAGCGTTATACAGAGGATCGGACGTATTTTGTTATTGAAGAAGGTGCAGGGGAAGTTTACAATAACGGAAAAATGATTCCAACAAAATTAATTGATTGGCGTCGCTCTGCACTTGCATTATATGGTAACTTTGCTCAGTATAAGCAACTTGCTATTCTAGCGGAATATGTGAGCCATTGGTACTATTGTCGCATGGGTACACCAGAGGAACAGCAGATGCCTCTTCTTGGGGTTCATGAAGCCTACTCGTCAAATCCATCCAGTTGGAAAGATAGCCCAGGGCATAAGCACCTGGATGTATACGCCCGCAATGTCGACAATGTGTTAGTTTCCTTAAAAAAACAAGAACCTGAAACTTATCGAAAAATTATGGCAAATATTTCCGAACGGATGCCGGGGACTCGCAAATTATCGCGGCGTCAAGCAATAGGTGCGCTGTCGTCTAGTGAAAATAAATTATTTATTATCCTTCTCTTATTAGAAGATCCCCAACCGCGCCGTTTGATCATGTTGGAAAATCCAGACACTGGTCTTTTTCACGATATGGTCGATGATTTGGGATTTGCAATGAGAGATTATGTTGTCAATAATTATCCGTTGAATCAACTTTTTTTCACCACTCATAATACTATGATGATTGATAGTTTAAGACCTGAAGAGGTCTGGCACTTTGTGCGCTGTGGTGATGATTTTAATTGTGAAGATGATGACTATTATGAGGAAGATCTTTATGGTTTCGAACGTGAAGATTCATCGTTCGGCGGTGGCTTACAAGATGGCCAAGTTAATTCAAATGGTGAAACTAGGGCTTTTTGTGTTGCTAGTTCACCGATTGTCAAGGAAATGTACCAACAAGGCGTCAGCCTAGGCTCAATGTGGTACTCAGGTCACTTCAATTTTTCTGAGAAAGAAGGCTTGCTTTGCACATAGAGATTTTGGTTGAGGACAAATCAGGCGGCGTGATTCTTGATTCTATATTTGCAAAGATTTGCTCAGATCAAGATCGCATGTGGACGTATAGCATTCATCCTCATAGAGGTGCTGGACGACTGCCTGACGCCCTCGATGGACGTCCTAAATTGCGAGAAACGACGCTTCTAGAATTATTACCTGCTAAATTAAGGGCGTATCGGCAACTGTACTGTCAAGGCATGCCCTTGCTAATTGTGGTCGTTTTAGATGCCGACGACAATCCGTCGAAGGCGTATTTTAATCGCTTGTTAAAGGTGACCCACGTAGTGGGTAGGGAATTGCCTGTGATTATTGGACTCGCGGTTGAAGAATTGGAGGCGTGGCTGCTAGGTGATGAAGAGGCTATTCTCAAAGCATATCCGGACGCGGACACAAAGGTTATACGAGCCTATGAACAGGACAGTGTCTGCGGTACCTGGGAAATTTTATGTCGCGCCATCCTCAGAGAGCGTGGAGAGCAACTCATTGAGCTTGGTTATCCTGCAGTGGGTAAACACAAATACGATTGGGCGTCTAAGATTTCTCCTCATTTAGATTTAGAAAATAATAAGTCTCCCAGTTTTCAACGATTCTACAATTATTTGGTTAAAGGGCTAGAACTGTATCGCGTGCCAATAGCAGGTGAAACATGTCAAGACGAATATTAGAGAACCATTCTGAAAATGAAGCCAGTCCCTTTTATTGCAGGACGCCACAGTCTGCCTATATTCATATTCCTTTCTGTACAAAAAAATGTGGCTACTGTGATTTTGTTTCTTTCTCTGGCGTAGAACACCATATCCCGATTTATTTTGCGGCCTTAATGAATGAAATTAAGGTAACTTTTGCTGTGCAACGAAACCTAGATAAAGGACAAGGTGTTGAGGATTCGAATAATAAATTGTCTGACCTAAATTATGACCTGCCTTTATTGCAAACAGTTTACTTTGGTGGTGGCACGCCTGGCATGGTGCCTTTTAGGTATTTATGTGATATTTTACATTTGCTGCGTAGGGAGGTCGGTGTTGCAGAGAATGCAGAAATTACTTTGGAGGTTAACCCAGGTAATTTAGCGACCGATCAGCTGTCTGATCTATACCAGGCTGGTTTTAATCGACTCAGTATAGGTCTACAAAGCGCTCAACCCCAGTTGTTAAAATTACTAGGACGCATTCACTCGCCAGAGGATTTTCTCCATTTGACAGAATATGCCAAAATGGTTGGATGGCAAAATATCAGCGGTGACATGATGCTTGGACTGCCGGGTCAGAGTTTGGCGGACGTGCAGCATACTGTAGAATTTTTGGACCGCTGCCAAGTGACCCATGTTTCACTTTATTCTTTAATGGTGGAACCCGACACGCCGTTTTGGAATCGTTATAGATACGGCGAGGGACTTCCTGCACCTGAACTCGAACGGGAGATGTACCACACCGCCGTTAGCTCTTTGGAGAAACGAGGCTTTGAGCTGTATGAGATTAGCAATATGGCGAAGCCCGGATATCAATCACAGCATAATTTAACATATTGGGCAGGGCGACCTTATTATGGATTTGGTTGTGGCGCGGCCAGTTTTGTCAACGGTGAGCGTCGATCTAATCCTCACAATTTAAAAAAATATATTGCCCACTATAGTCAAGGCGAACAATCCCAGTTGCTTTTCGATGTAGATGAAATTATTGATCTAAATGAAGCAATGATTGAGTATTTTATGTTGGGCTTTCGTCGTTTATCAGGGGTCAGTATAACTGAATTTGAAAAACAGTTTGGTCAACATCCACCGGTCTTTATGTTGACCGCATTAGCTAATCTACAACGAGAAGGATTGATTTATTTTGATGGCGACTCCGCCCATCTCTCATGCAAAGGTCTAGATTATGCGAACCAAGTATTTATGGCCTTTTTACCTTGATCCAAGATATAAAATCTGTTCATAATTCGTTTATCCCTTTGATATTGATATTCATTGACATTCAACGTTTTGGGTGATAAATTAGTTTTAGCACTCGGAAGATAAGAGTGCTAATTATATGAAAGGAGATACTCAAGAATGTTGCTCGATGATCGAAAACGACTGATTTTAAAAGCGGTAGTTGACGATTATATCGCAACGTCCGAACCAATTGGCTCAAAAAGTATTGTCAAAAATCATGACATTAATTTGAGTTCAGCAACTGTGCGAAATATAATGGCCGATTTAGAGAAGGGTGGCTATTTAATTCAACCCCACACTTCGGCGGGACGGGTGCCCTCTGATAAAGGATACAGAGCATATGTGGATTCTCTAATGGATTTGCCGCCTTTGACGGAGAAGAAGAAGGCGGAAATTGAGAGCAGTTTTGACCCGAATCTGATTGATATTCAACCTTTGCTCAAGCGAGCGGTTGATATTTTGTCAGAAACAACCGGATATACCGCTTTAGCTGTCGCGCCGTATACACCGACGACGCACTTGACCCAACTGAAGATCCTCATGATTGAACCAGGTCGCGCTCTGATTGTTGTTGTTTTAAGTGGTGGCTTGGTCAAAAATCGCTTGGCTAGGGTACCTGATGTATTGACATTAGAACAACTCATGCTGATTGCCAACTTGGTAGAACAAAATGTTGCAGGCACGAAACTTGAAGATATCACTTTTGTAACGATCGAGACCTCGGTTCAAGGGATTGAATTGCCGGAAAGTTTGCTCAATCAGGTTTTGTACGAAGCTTACGTTTCGATCAAACAGGCTGAAAATTTGGAAACATATGTAGGGGGGATTACAAACTTATTCCGACATCAGGATTTTAGAGATGTAGGACAGACCGGTGCTGTGGCCAACCTTCTTTCCAAAGATGGAGGCATGATCATTGGTTATATGAATAAAGAGGAAGATAACCAAGCATCGCTTGAAGCAGGTGAGGACCTTGGTTCAGACGATGAAGTGACAGATGATGTAGCGAGCGAGGAGTCTGCATCTCCGGTTCCCATCGCCCGCGTGTATCCAAATTATTTTATGATAAGAATCGGACAGGAGATAGCAATAGAGCCTTTAGAAGACTGTAGTTTTGTGACCACTACTTGCGAGACTAAAGACCGCACCTTGGGACATATCAGCGTTGTTGGTCCTAAACGGATGGATTACAACAATGTAATATCTCATATCGGTTTTGTGCGCAGAACGGTACATAAACATCTCGCCGCAGATGAAGAGTAAAGCGGCTGAGCGGTTTATCAAAGAACCGCAACTAAAATATAATCAGCAGGAGAATGTATATGACCAAAAAAACAAATAAGAATCAGAGCGAGTATAATGAACAGGCAGAAGTAGCCAACGATTCACACGTTGATGATCAGACGACAGAAGACAATATTGGATCCGCAGACGCAACTTGTGTGCAAGATGACAATTCCGATACCGTTTCTGAACAAGCGTCGACTGATAGCGGTGAGGAAACGGCGAATGAAGTTGCCGAACTGAAGAAATCCCTCGCTGAATTATCTGATAAGCATATGCGCTTGATGGCTGAATATGATAATTTTCGCAGACGCTCGAAGCAGGAGAAACTAGATCTCTACGACACATCTTTAAGTGATGTTGTCTGTGATTGGCTTCCCGTCATCGATAATTTAGAACGGGCAATTTCAGCTGCAGATCAAGTTAGCGGTGAAGACAAAGCCAGCCAAGTACAGGAAGGCATTGAATTGATTTATCGCCAAGCGCTTCAAGTTTTAGAGAAACAAGGGGTTAAAGAAATCGAAGCTTTGGGTGCGACATTTGACCCTAATATACATGAAGCAGTTATGCACGTTGAAGACGATCAGTACGATACTCAAGAAATCGTCGAAGTCTTTCAAAAGGGATATAAACGAGAGGATAAAGTGCTGCGCTATAGCATCGTAAAAGTGGCAAATTAGATGACAACGATCCTAAGTGATTCTCTACTGAATCATTGCAGGTTTTAATATAAAAGTGTACTAACATAAGTGAAGTATCAATCAATAAAATCGGAAATTTAACGATTTATATATATGAAACATTCTAGGAGGATTTTTTTATGGCGAAAGTAATTGGTATTGATTTAGGAACAA
>JAAYOA010000147.1 GCA_012520525.1 Clostridiaceae bacterium
TAGAAAGCGGCTGGCTTTGCCGGTGTCCCAGGCCTTGGTTTGTTGTTGAAAGATCGTTCCCTTCTTGATCCCCATTTTTTTCTCTCGGAGTGCCGCCGTTTCTGCAGCAACCGTCGCACTTTCATAGAAATCCATCTGGGTGCGGGAAAGATAGAACACAATTGCTCCACCGGTGGCGAGCAATAATGCCAATTGAATCCAGTGAGCGGTTGTCATCCCCATAAGTATGCCATGGGTCAGTCCAATAGCCCACCCCGTCAATGGAATCCAATCGATCCAGCGCAACGAGAGCAACGCTTGAACAATGGGTCCGCTAAAAGCAGCGCCAATTTTTATTAATGGAATAATAGTAACTGCTACTGCAGCGACGATCAACAGCGAGATTGCATATATACAAACAGTAAATACCACTTTGAGTTTAGGTTTAATATTGACAAGATTGTAAATTAACATCGCTACAACCCCTGCCAAAATGCTGACTAAAATGAGTACTCCAACAAGAAGAACAATCTGACCGCCGGTCAACCCTATGCGGAGTAGATTGGGAATTTGGTATATGATGACAAATAAATAAATCGGTATGACTTTCAAATAACTCAGGAGACCATATAGCAGAACACGTTGAGGCGCAATGTGACTGCAAAATAGATACTCCACATCGGCCTTGCTAAACATATTTACACCCTGAACCATCCCAGCTTGCAGAGTTGCAACCACAACGACCAACTCGACCAACCAAAATGATGACAAGGCAATGCCCAATCCGAGTAGTCGTTCTGTTTGCTGGACTGCTTCAACCATACCGTTATAGTTGTCAGAATCAAACAAAATCGGCATGAAGGCAAAGACAAAAATAATGATAAAAAATACAAGTTGTCCCGGCTGTTTGCGTAAGCTCTTCAACCAATTCTTAGCTCGACATTTTAATAAAAATGCAATTGGACTCACGCCGTTGCTCCTTCTCTAACTTCTTCAGGTTTGACCTCGGTGACAGTAAAGAAATAATCCGTTAGATTTGTTCCTTGTGCCGTCAATTCATTATGTGTAACCACAGAACGCAGTTCGCCATCCTGCATAATCATAGCTTGTTCCCAAAGATCTTCTACGCTTTCCAGTATGTGAGTACTAATAATAGATGAAACTCCGCTGGCTTTTAGTTCAAAAAAAATTTTCTTAAGCTCCTTAATAGCTTTGGGATCTAAGCCCATCATTGGTTCATCGAAAAGGATCATTTTGGGCCGTGCTATTAAAGTGGCACAGATGCTAACTTTTTGTTGCATACCTTTGGATAATTCAGACCCCAATTTATCTTGTTTATCATCTAAATCAAAGCGCTCTAAGAGACGATCAGCCACTGTTGCCCAATCTTTTACGCCATAGATGCGAGCACTGAATTCAAGATGTTCGCGAACAGTCAACAAAGGATACAAAGCTGGTAGCTCAGGGACATAACCTAGATATTGACGTCCCTCGGGCTGACGCGTGGGGATACCCTCCATTGTGACAAGACCCTCATAGCGCAAAATATTCATAATACTCTTGAAAAGTGTACTTTTGCCCGCGCCATTGGGACCTACGAGAACACTGACGCATCCTTCCGGCACAGTAAAACTGACATTTTTGACGGCGGCGACGTCGTGATAAAATTTTGTGACATGGTCGATTATTAACATGGGTTCTCCTCGCTAAAATAGGATGTATCGCAGCGAAACATCCTATTTATGTATCAATTGTGCATTTATTTTATCCAATTTCTAATTTATTAGGGTTAAATTTTTTTAACATAGTTCCAAATTCATCTTGGAGGAAGAGAGTTTAGGGCGATCTTGCCAGCAATTTGCCAGCTAATTCCCTAGCGTATTCAGCGGCTTGATCACCAGATAAGAGGCGTGCAATTTCGTCTATACGCTCAACTTCATTCAATTCGTATATATAGGTCGCTGTGTGCTGATCATCACTCTGTTTGGCGATCATCAACTGCTGGTCAGCCATGGCCGCGATCTGGGCGGTATGGGTTACACAGAACACCTGGGACAATTGACCCAACTGGGCCAATTTAGCACCAACCAGTTCCGACGTACGACCACTAATGCCGGCATCAACTTCGTCAAAAATCAAAAGCGGCGTGCCATCTGCTACAGCTAAAACTGTTTTAACAGCCAACATAATGCGGGCTGCTTCACCGCCGGAAGCAATCTTCACAAGGGGTTTGAGCGGTTCACCAGGATTGGTTGATATCAAAAACTCTACAGCGTCCAGACCAGATTCCGTGGGACTTTGTTCTGCAAAGGCAACTTCAAACTTCACACCCGGCATACCGAGTTCAGTCAATTCTGCTCCGATTCCAGCAGCCAGCCGCAGTCCTGCCGCCTGCCTAACACTTGTTAGTTCGTCCCCCCGCTTACGCAACAGTTTTTCTTGAGCTGCCAATTCCACAGTTAACTGGGCAACGTGTTCTTCGCTCTGGCTAAGTTCATTCACTCTTGCCTCAGCTTCCTCGGCAAAAGTTAAGATCTCCTCGATCGTTTGACCATACTTTTTCTTTATACGAGTTAACTTATCTAGGCGAACATCAATTTTTTCTAGCAGAGCTGGATTATATTCTACCTGTTCCTCTAAATCACGTATCCCTCCAGCCGCTTCTGTTAATAACGTCTGAGCGGTCAACATCTGTTCTGCAATCGGTGTCGCCTTTTCCAGTCTTGTGCTAATTCGAGTGACATGATCAATGGCTTCAGCTAGAGGGTCTAATATATTTGCACCGCTTTCGCCTTCTAAAAGACCTGCTGCTGCAGCTAAATCCTGACTAATACGCTCGGCATGAATCTGCAAATCCCGATGTTTTTGTAATTTGATTTCCTCACCTTTTTTAGGTGCCACGGTGCGGATTTCATTGATCTGATATTGCAATAAATCCAGTTCGCGACTGCGCTCAGCTTCGGTCAGACCATATTTTGCCAGTTTTTGCCTGGTACAACGCCATGCTTCCCACTGTTCCTGCCATGCACTGAGAGCTTTCTGCAAATCTGGTCCACCGAATAAATCCAGCATCGGCAGATGGGAGGAAACGTCGAATAAGGCTTGATTCTCATTTTGACCGTGAATATCAGCTAGGACGGAGCCCACTTTTCGAAAAAGGCTTAAAGTTACGATGCGTCCATTTATGCGACACCAGGTGCGCCCCCCTGCTTCGATTTCGCGTGACAGAATTAACATTTCTTGATCGCCTTCGTCATCGGCATCTAAACCCAAATCCTGCCAAATTTCTGGAGAAAAATGATGTTTTACACCGGTAAAACAGCCTTCAATGCGCGCTTTGTCACAGCCTGTCTTGACCAATTCTTTATTAACTCTAGCGCCAATAATTGCGCTGATCGCGCCAATGAGCAAGGACTTACCTGCACCCGTTTCACCGGTTATGACAGTAAACCCTGGCTTGGTCTCCAACACAACGTGCTCAATCAGTGCAAAGTTTGTAATTTCCAATCTAACCAGCATGGCAAATCATCCTAACAGATGGTTTAATTTCAATGCCAGATTGCCAGCAGTTTCGTCAGAGTCCGCCACAATAAAAATGGTGTCGTCCCCTGCAAGAGAACCTAGTACACCTGGCAATTCCAGTGAATCCACAGCCGAACCGCCTGCTGAAGCCATACCTGGCAAAGTCTTTAAAACGAGCATATTGCCTGCCGTCTGAACACTGATTACGGCTTCGGCAAAAACTTTCAACAATCGATCAGCTGCCTGACCACGGGTACGCCCCATGCTGACATAGCGCTGTTCGCCAGCAGTATTCGCTACTTTAACAATATTAAGTTCTTTAATATCTCGGGAAATTGTTGCTTGCGTGATATCCAATCCTTCTTTTTCCATATACTCGACGAGTTCAGTCTGGGTGGTAATTGGATATTCAAGAATCAAGCGTAGTATTCTATTTTGGCGTTCTGCTTTAGATGGTTTTTTCATGGTTCACCTTCTTTCACTCGCGGATTTTTCAATGTAACCGCGACCGCGCAGTTTTTCCGGCAACTCCCGGAAGAAATCAAACTCACGGAGACGCGGTATGCGCAATTTTCGATCACTTCTTTCAACAGTGATCGTTTGCGTATAACTGGTTAAAATATCATGCTGGCCATCAATTGTGATGACGGGTTCAAAAGGATAATATCGCATTTTTAAAGTTACATCACAGTCGGGTGAAATAATATAACTCCTGCTGTGCAGGGAGTGAGGACAAATCGGAGTGACAATCATTAACTCCAAAGTTGGATCTACAATCGGACCTCCCGCAGCCATTGAGTAACCTGTTGAACCGGTAGGCGCTGATATCATCAGACCGTCAGCTAAAATCATTTCGGTAAACTGATTGTCCAACCAAAGTTCCACCGGCAAAATTCTCGGCGCATTACCTCGTGATAATACGACATCATTGAGAGCAAAATAATGGTGTAAGATTTTCCCCTCGCTGTCTTTGACTTTGGCATCGAGCATCAAACGTTCTTCTATTTTATATTCACCAGCCACGAGTCTGCCTAAACTATCTTCAAGCTGATCGGGCATGATTTCAGCTAAAAATCCCAAACTTCCTAAATTGATTCCTGCCACAGGCGTGTTGTTCATCGCGGTTGCATGAACGGCATTGAGGAATGTACCATCGCCGCCGAGACTCAGTACGAAATCACAGTCCTGAAACGTCTCTCTGCTCTCGCTAAACATGGTCAATCCATTTTTTTCAACGGTGCTTCCTTGGCGAACAACTTCAACTTGACAACCCAAACCTTTTAAAATAGTTTCCACTTTTTGGACGACTTGACAACTTGGATCTTTATATCTATTACTAAGTAATCCTATTTTCATAGTATACTTGTCCCTTCTCTGAAATTATTCACGATTAAAAGCATCGGTACGTCGACTGTCTGCGGATTTCTCTAGGGGCAGACACCGTTTGATCTTTGCGAATGGTTTGTCCATGTAACCCTTGCTTCTTCTGTAGATAAAGATGACGCAAAGCTTCGCAACAAGCTGTGACATCGACACCTTCCTCACACCATACTTCTTTAATCGTAGCCTGTGCAATAGGATGGTCGCCAATCTCCAAGTGGTCATATGGCACAGACAATTGATTATCGAGTAAAATCTGTGCTATTTGTTGACCGATTCCGCCCGGACCGACCACTTCTTCCAGAGTTAAACATGCTTTTGTCTTTTTTATTGAATCAATAATTTTCACTTTATCTAGAGGTTTGACTGAGCGACAATCGATGACTTCTATAGCAATGCCCTCCATCGCTAGACGCTCTGCAGCAACAACACCGAGACCGACGAAATTGCCCGAAGTGATAAGACTCACATCTGTGCCGTGGCGCACGACTTGGGCTTGGGGTAGAGGTTGCATATCATCCTCTATCAATTGCTCTATTTCAGGACAGAATAAACCACCGCGCGGGTAGCGAATCACTACAGGACCGTCACAGTCTTCTATGGCATAATTTAACATCTGCCTCAATGAAGAGTAGTTTCGCGGTTCTAAAATTGTGATATTAGGCAGAGCCATCAAAAATGAGCGGTCATACAATCCCTGGTGAGTCTCTCCATCCTCACCAACGACCCCAGCTCTATCGATACAAAAGATCACATGCAAATTTTGATAGATAACATCGTGTAGTATCTGATCTAGCGCTCTTTGAATAAAAGTTGAATAAATCGCAACCAGAGGCACCCAACCTTCTGTCGCTAAACCGGCAGCCATAGTAACTGCATGTTGTTCGGCAATTCCCACATCAAAGAAACGTTCTGGGTAATGTGCCGCAAAAGGAATGAGCCCTGTACCTGCCGCCATGGCAGCAGTTATTGCTACAATATTTTTATTTTTATGAGCCTGTTCAAGGGCACAAATCGAAAACGCATCCGAAAAAGAACGACATGAAGTTAAAGCTTCATCATTTTTTTCCCGATAAGGAGCTATTTTCGGCGTAACACCTTTGTCAACAACGAACGGCGCCACCCCGTGGTAGTCGGACGGTCTATTCTCCGCCGGCACATAGCCTCTTCCCTTTTGTGTAACCACATGTATGATCAGGGGACCGCCGCGGCTATTGGCAGCCTGTAGATAAGATGATAACAATTCAATGTCATGCCCGTCAGCCGGACCGTAGTATCTCAGACCAAAAGTTTCAAAGATCACGTTGCTCGGATAGATTGATCCGCGCAGACGTCGCTTTATGCTCTCCATAAAGCGTAGCAAGCCGTTGCCAATTAGGGGAATCTTCTCAAGACTACGTACAGTTTTATTTTTTATGCGGAGATAGCTCGGTCGAACACGAATTTGATCAAAGTGGCGTGCCATTTTACCCACATTGCTGCTGATGCTCATTTGATTGTCATTCAAAATAATAATCAAGTTGTCGTCATCATAGCGAATATTGTTAAGGGCTTCATAAGCCATGCCCCCCGTAAAAGCCCCGTCACCGATGACGGCAATGACTTTGCCCGGCTTATTATTTAACCTCATGCCTCGAGCTATACCGAGGGCAGCAGAAATAGATGTGGTACTATGACCCGTATTAAAAGCGTCATAGACACTCTCTTCTCTCTTTGGAAAACCGGATAGTCCATCTTTTTTTCGCAGTGTAGTAAAAGCGTCCCTGCGTCCCGTCAGGATTTTGTAGGCATAGGATTGATGCCCCACATCCCAAATGACCCGGTCCTTAGTAAAGTCATAAACACTTAACATCGCCAATGTCAATTCAATTGTGCCTAAGTTTGAAGCAAGGTGGCCACCATTTTTCGACACGCGCTCAATGATCTCGTCGCGCAGTTCTGCGGCGAGTTGATTTAGCTCATCTATTGACAAATCGGCAACCTGAAGCGGCGATGTCAGTTGATCTAATAGCATATGCTGTTTGTTCCTCTCAAGTTTCACCCTTGCCCAAGCGAAACAGACTATTCATTTGGCGTTTTGTTATTTATGTCCTGTGCATGAATTTTACATTTTTTCTATAAATGTACGGTAAATTATGTGTAGCAGCCTAGTTAATCAATTTTTTCGAGCATTGAGATAATCGACGAGATCTCGCATAAAGGATACTTCTAAACCAGCTCCACTTAACTCGTCACAACATTTGTACAAATCGTCCGTCAATTCCCGCAAACGTTTAAGAGCACCATCTGTACCTAATACAGTTACATAAGTAGCCTTTTGATCACGCACATCTTTACCCACAGTCTTACCCATGATCTCGGTATTGGAACTTTCATCTAAAAGGTCGTCCTGAATCTGAAAAGCGCGTCCCAAAAGTGTGCCATACTGATTTAGTAAATCGACGAGGATTTGTGGTGCTTCATAAAGGGCGGCGACGCCCAGCAGTGGGCAGCGGATCAAAGCACCAGTTTTAAGACTTTGTAGTTCCTGCAGCAGTATCTCGTCGGCCGCCTCTGGCTGACCCTCTAAATCAATATCGATCATTTGTCCGCCTATCATGCCGTTACGACCGGCTAATTTGGCAA
>JAAYOA010000148.1 GCA_012520525.1 Clostridiaceae bacterium
ACAGAGGAAGATATATCATATGCTGAGTTTGCTTATATTTTGTCGGCTCAAACACAAGATCGAGTCATACTTCCAGTGGAGTTTGATAAAGATCGGCTATCTAGTGGCGAAAAGCAAATTTTTGTAATGGCTCTTTATTGGGCTCTAATCCAACAGAGTGAACAAAATCTTCCTTATATTATAGATACGCCTTTTGCCCGTATTGATACCGAACACAGATCCAATATTGTTGAGTATTTTTTCAAAGATCTACCTGGTCAGTTATTTATTCTTTCTACTAATGAGGAGATTAACCGAGCTCATTTAGCTTCGATGGATGAACAGATTGCTCATATGTTTACACTTCAATACGGGGTTGATCAACGTACATATATTCACGAAAATCATTTTTTTGAGGTATCGTAATGTCTTTTAAATTAAAAACATCTAAAAATACAGAGACTATTTTAAACCGCATTGAGACCAGCGAAAATTTGCCTTGGTATGCCCTTGTCAAATTGTCAATGGCCCTGTCGATCAATGGAAAACCACTGAAGGCAGAAGACTTTAAGACCAACTCATTGGGCAGAGAACTAAACCGGCAGACGATTACCGGTGAGGCCGATGAATTATATAAATGTTTAATTGAGTTAAAAGAAGGTCGCCATTTGACTGATGATGAATTTTTTCCTCACTATGTTAAAGCACATATAGATCGAGGGGCGGATTTGCTTGATCAAGAACAGCGTTATAGTTCTGATTTTTTAGTTCATTTGACGGAGTTAGAAAAAAGTTTATAATGCTTTTTTCAGTTATTTATAGAGACATCATGAGCACTTCTATTGATTTCTTATTCCAATTGTTTGAAAAAAGACGGGAATTTGTGACCAAATAGTCTCGGACTTTAATGGACAAACATGAAAATGAGAATCTGTTTTGACAATGGGACAGATTCTCATTTTTAAATATAGTTTTTTATATCTTAATTCATAAATTATTTACAGCTCAGTTCGTAGATATTGATAATATCTTCTTCGTCTAAGGGAACGTAATTTCCCACTTTTCCAGACGGCAAGCGTTTGACCGTCTTGGCCAACGTTGGGATGTCTTCCCGCCGACAACCTAATTCTTCAAAGGTAAGAGGCATGCCAATTTCTTTGAAAAAGGCTGCGAGGCGTTTAATGCCTTCATTGGCGACGGCGAGAGGATCGTCGAAGATGGGCTGTACATCCATAATTCGGCAGGCGAACTGAGCTAATTTTTCAGGTTTTCGAGGCGCAACATAGCGCATCCAGGCAATTGTTACGACAGCTAATCCGGCGCCGTGTGCTACGTCATACATATAACTTAATTCGTGTTCCAGGGCGTGACAACTCCAATCCTGTGTTCTTCCTAGACCAAGGGAGTTGTTGTGTGCAATCGTGGAGGCCCACATTAAGGTGGCACGGTTGTCGTAATCGTCTGGTTCGTCTAACCAGCGGCGTCCGGCTTCTATAATTGAGCGCAAGGTTCCTTCGGCCAATCGGTCGGTTAAAGTTGTTTTGCTAGAATCTGTTGTCGTAAAGTAGCGTTCCATTATATGGGACATCATATCTACAATTCCACATGCCGTCTGGAAGGGCGGCAATGTATACGTCAATTCAGGATTTAAAATAGCAAACACTGGTCGATTCACCTGGGTATTCAATCCCCGTTTCAATCCTTGTTCTTCAAAATTTAGTACAGAAGAATTGGAACCTTCGCTGCCGGTAGCAGGGAATGTCATGACTGTACCGGTGGGAAGGGCTGTATCGGCTGGAACTTTATAGCTGTAAAAGTCCCAAAGAGGGACATCAGGGTGTTTCGCACCTATAGCCACAGCTTTTGCAGTATCTAATACACTGCCACCGCCGCAGCCAATGACAAAATCGATATTTTCAGAAACGGCTAAGTTGACCAAATCAGCGGCTAAAGATGCGCGGGGATTAGGTTGAATGCCGCCGGCTTCAATATGAGCTACACCGGCTTCATCTAAGGATTTTTTTACTCTTTCGAGTAATCCAGAACGAATGACGGAGCCGCCTCCATAGAGAATCAATGCTTTAGAACCGCCATGCTTTTTGACAAGTTCGCCACAACGATTTTCGGTGTCTTTGCCAAAAACAAATTCTGTAGGCGAGTGAAACGTAAAATCTAACATAATGCACCTCTCTTAATGATACAAATGTCTGTACTGAAAAAATTTGATAAATGCAACTGTGGTCAAAAAAGTACAAACAAGTAAAGGTAATACTAATAAAGCTGTTATCAATTATTATAGTGTAGATTATACAAAAATTCATTCGCATCCCCACTTTCTAGTCGTGCAAAGCGTTGACAGTAAAGGGTAATATCATTACACTTAATTTGTATATTCCGGTTAATTTTCTAGTGTTTTAAAAATAAAAATGTAAGTTTTTAATTTTTTGCATAGTTAATATATCGGAATTTTTTAAAGTATCTTTTCAGGAAGGAAATGAGAGGTAATTGTAATGAGTGATGTGTTAAAGTTTGGTATTGTTGGAACTGGTCGCATTGGCAGAATGCACGTAAGCAATATCAACAAACTGATTGATGGTGCGGAAATAATCGCTGCCGCAGATCTATATATTGACGCTGCAGCAGACGAACTTAAAGCTAATGGTGTTAAACATCTTTATAAAGATTACAAAGAATTGCTCGCCAATCCGGATGTAGAAGCTGTCATTGTTGCTAGTTCTACAGATACACACGCAGAGATTTCAATCGCCGCTGCCCAGGCTGGGAAGAATGTGTTCTGTGAAAAACCGATCGATAAAGATTTAGACAAAATTAAAGAAGTTTTAAATGTTGTTAAAGAGACCGGTGTTAAGTTCCAAACCGGTTTTAATCGTCGCTTTGATCATAATTTCCGTCGCGTTCGTGATTTGGTTACAGATGGTACGCTTGGTGATCCTCACATTGTCCGCGTTACTTCTCGTGATCCAGCTCCGCCGCCGATTGAATACGTCAAAGTTTCTGGTGGCATTTTCTTTGACATGATGATTCATGACTTTGACATGGTGCGCTATCTGAGTGGCAGCGAAGTTGTTGAAGTTAGTGCAATAGGTGCAGTTTTAGTCGACGAAGAGATCGGCGCTGCAGGTGATGTGGATACCGCTATTGTTACCCTCAAGTTCGCCAATGGTGCAATTGGTGTCATTGATAACAGCCGCCAAGCTGTATACGGTTATGATCAGCGAGTTGAAGTGTTTGGTTCTAAAGGTATGGCAAAAGCGGAAAATGACAAGCCTACCACAGTTGAAGTCAATACTGTTGATCCACCAACGACGGATAAGATTCCTTATTTCTTCTTGGATCGTTATACCAATGCGTTTATTGATCAATTTAAAGAATTTATTATTTCAATAAATGAAGATAAACCGACAATGGTCACAGCCGAAGATGGTTATTGCGCTGTCCAAATCGCTTACGCCGCAACCGAATCCTGTCGCTCCGGCAAACCTGTCAAAGTGTCCCTTGACTAAATAGTCCTTGGATGCCATAAAATATGGCAGCAAACAAACCTATATTGTTCTAATATTAGATCAATATAGTACTGCATGAGGATCTTAGATTAAATAAAAGAAAGAGGTTTCGTTAATGACTAAGACAATTCGACTCACGATGGCTCAGGCTCTGTTGAAGTTTTTGGACAATCAGTATTTTGAATCTGATGGTGTCGAAAATAAATTCGTCAATGGTATGTTTGGTATCTTTGGTCACGGCTGTGTTACCGGTGTGGGTGAGGCCTTAGAGTATGAAGATCATAATTTAACTTTCTATCAAGGAAAAAATGAACAAAGTATGGCTTTGGCGGCCGTCGGGTTTGCTAAACAGAAGAAGCGCAAAGAGATAATTCCTTGTCTATCATCAGTCGGTCCGGGTGCGATCAATATGGTCACTGCTTGTGGTTGTGCCACAGCTAACCGCATTCCGCTGTTAGTCTTACCTGGCGACACATTTGCCACCCGCCAACCGGATCCGGTTTTGCAGCAAGCGGAGATTTTCTCTAGTGTAGGGACCACAGTCAATGATGCGTTCCGTGCTGTAACACATTACTTTGATCGTATTAATCGCCCTGAACAGTTAATGACTGCTGCAATTAATGCGATGCGTGTGTTAACTGACCCGGTCGATACCGGAGCTGTCTGCTTGGCACTGCCACAAGACGTGGAGTCCGAAGCTTATGATTATCCAGAATATTTCTTCCGCAAACGTGTTTGGCATAATGATCGCCGCTATCTGACACAGGCTCAAGTTGACAGAGCTGTCGAGGTCATTAAAGCTTCTAAGAAACCATTTATGGTTCTAGGTGGCGGAGTTGTTTACTCTGAGGCCGGCGAAGCATTTAAGGCTTTTGCAGAGCGTCACAACATTCCGTTTGGTGAGACTCAAGCTGGTAAAGGTACAGTTGCTTGGGATCACGAATATAATCTTGGCGGCGTCGGTGTTACCGGAACTAAAGCTGCTAACCTCATTGCTCGCGATGCCGACTTGATCTTTGGTGTAGGCACACGTTTCTCCGACTTTACTACGTCCTCGAAATGGTTGTATCAGAATCCCGATGTTCGCTTCTTGACATTGAATGTCGCTCCATTTGACGCATTTAAGATGGATGCTGAAGGCATTTTAGGAGACGCTCGCTGTGGTCTTGAGCAAATCAGCGAAACATTGGGTGATTGGAAAGCTGACTATGGCGATGAAATTGCCGAACGCAAGGCTGAGTGGAATGCTATCGTTGATTCCTTCTACGAAGAAGAGCATGCCGATGGTCTAAGTCAGCGCCGTGCCGTTGCTGAAATTAATAAATTTATGACTGATGATGATATCGTTGTCTGTGCAGCAGGATCACTTCCTGGCGACTTGCAGCGTATGTGGCGTCCGGGTAAACCGGGTACTTACCATGTTGAATATGGTTTCTCCAATATGGGATATGACTTGAATGGTGCTCTCGGTGTTAAACTTGCCGCAGAAGAAAACCAAGATGTCTATGCCATGGTTGGTGACGGCGGTTATATTATGCTGAATGCCGAAATTCATACAATGGTTCAGGAACAAGCCAAGGTCAATATTATGGTTCTCGACAACCAAGGTTGGGGATGTATTGAAGACTTGCAGAACGAACACGGTGGTAACAGTTATGGTACAGTCTTCCTGTCCCGCAACAAGCCTGGTGACCAAGCTCTACTTGGCGAGCGTATGATGGTTGACTTTGCTAAGAACGGTGAATCCCTCGGATGTAAAGGATATACATGTACCACTGTAGAAGAACTAAGGGTTGCTCTCCAAGATTCTCGCGACAACCAGACTGGACCTTGTGTATTTGATGTCAAAGTTGTGCCCAAGACTATGACTCAAGGTTATAATTCCTGGTGGCGCGTCGGTGTGGCCGAAGTTTCTAAGTCACCCGAAGTTAGAGAAGCGCGCAAAGTACTCGACAAGTACGTCAGCGAAGCGCGTGTCTATTGATTTAAGTAAGTGTCAGACATTCACCACTTTAACAATTGGTGAATAACTTAGAAAAGATTGCACTGCAGTTATATGGGCGTAACGCCCATATAACTGTTCTATAAAAGGAGATCTGATAATGTTAAATCCCGATAAAGTTCAACTAGGTATTGCTCCGATCGCTTGGACCAATGACGATATGCCTGACTTAGGCAAAGAGAACACATTCCAACAGTGCGTCAGCGAAATGGCTTTAGCTGGTTTTACTGGCTCCGAAGTTGGCAGCAAATATCCTTCCGATCCAAAAGTGCTTAAACCCATGCTCGACATCCGGGGTATTCGCATTTGTAATCAGTGGTTCTCACTCTTTGCCACAACTAAGTCCCTTGATGAAAATATCGCGGCCCTGCGTAAACAGTGTGAATTCCTACAGGCTATGGGTGCTCATGTCATCGGTGCATCGGAACAGGGCAATTCCATTCAAGGCAAACCAGTTCCTATCTTTGACGAAAAACCCATTTTTACCGAAGAACAGTGGAAAAAGGTAGCGGATACTTGTAATGAACTTGGTCGCATTGCCCAAGAATATGATATTCAATTTACATATCATCACCATATGGGAACCGGCGTTCAGACAGAAGAAGAAACGGATCGTTTCCTCGAAATGACAGATCCCCAGTATGTCAAATTGTTATTTGACAGTGGTCACTTCACATTCTCCGGCGAAGACGCAGCTGCTTTGCTGAAAAAATATATCGGCCGTGTTGGTCATGTCCATCTTAAAGATGTCCGTATGGATGTACGTCAACGCGTCATCGAAGAAAAAATGAGTTTCTTGGATGCTGTCCGTGCTGGTACGTTTACAGTGCCTGGAGATGGTGATGTGGACTTTACCTCGATCTTCAAGACATTAGAAGAGAATGATTACGAAGGTCGGGTCGTGGTCGAAGCAGAGCAAGATCCTGCATTAGCTAATCCTTTTGAATATGCAGTCATTGCACGTAAGTACATTCGGGAAAAGACAGGTCTTTGATGTTTTCAACTTGATTATTTAGTATCAGACCGCAGTTCATGACTCATATCACATGATGGCTTGAAAAATAAATATATTCAAGAATCATATAAATAGAAACAAGGTCGTCAACGAATTCGTTGACGACCTTGACTCATATTAAGATGATAAATCAATGAACCATTTTAGATCATTCATTGACTTGGGCAACGATGCCTGTAGTGGAGGTCGGCTCAGGTAAGATGGGCGCTTGGTGATAAACGTGTCCATTAGTCAATGGTGTGCCATCAGCAGTGAGCAGCTCGTCGGTGCGCACAAAGACATAACCTTGGTTCATTAGCTGAGGAATCAATATACGTACAGCTTCTACACTAGGTTCATAAATATCGTGAAATAAAAGACAGTCACCAGATTTAATCTCACTGTTAATTTTGTCTAAAATTTCATCTGTATCTCTCGATTCCCAGTCTCTGGTATCTAGATTCCACATCAAAACAGGTTTGTCGATAAGGGCATTGGTGTTATCGTCGTAGGCGCCATATGGGGGTCTAATTAGCGGGGCTTTGAGTCCCGTTGCTTGATAAATGGCGTTGTCTGTTTTGGTAATCTGTTCGATTACTTCCTCATCTGTAAGTTCGGTAAGATTCGGATGATCCCACGAGTGATTACATAATAGATGACCTTCGTCCACCATTCGCTTGACCAGGGCTTCGTTACCTTGGATGCGCCAACCTACCATACAAAATGTGGCTTTGACATTATAAGTCTTAAGTATATCCAATAAAGGACCCGTGGTGTCGGGTCGAGGACCATCATCAAATGTCAAGGAAACAATTTTAGCTCCTTCTGCATACTCAGGAAGTCCAACAAACATAGTCTGACAGCCACTCGCATCAGCCGTTGCAGGTGGTCTTGAGTATGTAAGTTGAGTATTGGTTGGAGTTGAAGCACTGGAAGTGGATGTGGTGGTTATAGACGGTGTGGATGTGGGCGTCGTGGTCGTAGACGGCAGTGAAGTAGGTGTGGTTGTTTCAGACGCAATTGACGTAGTTGAATTGCTTGTAGTGGTTGAAGGAGTGGTCGTTGGAGCTACTGTCCCCGGTTTTGAGTTGATATCACCAATTACAAGTTGAGTATTATCCTTTTGATGTTCATAATCAACGCTTTCCTCACTACCAACAAGCTGCCTTTCAACAAAACTGCGCGGAGGCACGTGGCAACCGGTCGTAAATACAGCAAAAACGATTACAATTAATATACCTAAAAATTTTTTATTCATTAATTACTCACTTCTTACAATACAATAATATTATTGTGAGGTAGTATTACAACGTTAAAATGATCAAAAGATATGTTCATAGATATTAGAGTCTTAATTATTAATCATAAATCAATTTTTTAGTTGTTGCACAAAAATTGTTTTAAAATTAAAATCGTCAAATATAATTCTCGTATTATGAGAAACGGTTTCATATATTTGTCTAGCTATGAAACAACGAGCTCTAAAATGAGAGCTCGTTGTCCATAACGATTGCTGTTGTCTTATAGTTAATCATTTAGTTTTATTAAACGATTGTTGGATTAAAATACAAACTTCAATCTTTTATTTACGTTCACAACTTTTGACTTTTAAATTATTTTTCAGCAGGAGCAGAATAATTCATCATAAAGTTGATGACACGCTCTTTGTCTTCAGGATGCTCACACTCAATATTGATTTCTTTCGCTTCAGCGACTTTAAGAAAAGGAGCAAATCCGACTAGTGCAGACAGCATGCTGTTAGTAACTAAGCGGTCACCATCTTCGGTAATCAGTACAACTTTGCCTTTGCAACCTTGAATCATTTCAGCAAATTTCTCAACATCAACATTGTATAATTTCATTAGTATATCTCCCTTTTCACTTCCTTCGCTGAGGAAGTCTTAATGCCAGTTAAGTACAGTTAGAGTTTACTATATTGCATAGTCGTGTCAAGCTTATTGAATGCCCAAATTATAAGCGTTTTTAGATATTAATTTCGACAATTTATATTTAAAGAACCGAAGATTTATAAAATTTGTCAAATTACTTACTAGATGATATGGGTGTTTATGGATGTTTACCTAAACTTATTAACCAACATGACAACAAATTGATTAAATTAAAAATAAAAGTACAATTTATTTTCACAATTATTCATAAAGTGTTCATCATATAATCAATTTTACTATTCTATTTTGCACGTAAGACCTGGATTTGCCTATAATAGATTTGATTTCAGAACTAAATTAAATGGGAGGACGATTTGGAAAGTTTACGTTTAACCTTTACAGAACAATATTATAAAGATGCTTGCTGTTATTCATATGAAACGACTGTACAGGATTGTTTTCAAGAAGCCGATGAAAATGGTGAGAAGCAATGGCTGGTAAGATTAAAAGATACGATTTTTTATCCTGAAGGAGGAGGACAGCCTGCAGATCGAGGTACGCTAGGTGATGTCAATGTATTTGATGTACAGCGGGATGACATGGGTATAGTTCATTATTGTGATGGTCCAGTTGAACCAGGAAGTGTTGTTCGATGTGAAATTGATCGCGAACGTCGACGGGACTTTTGTCGCCATCATTCAGGTGAACACATAATATCTGGGTTGGCGAACAGTATGTATGGTTGTACTAATGTGGGGTTTCATTTAAATGAAGAATATATGACCTTGGATTTTGATCAAAAATTGGATGACCGACAGGTTGCAGAGTTAGAAAAAGAAGCCAACCAGCGTGTGCTTGCCAATTTACCAATAGAAATAGAATATTATGAGGATGAAACAGATGTGCCGAAAGACTACCGTAGTAAACTTTCATTGAGGGGGAAAGTGCGCATTGTCCACATTCCCGGAGTTGATGATTGTGCCTGTTGTGGCACTCAATGTGCGTTTACTGGGGAAATAGGCTTAATTAAATTTATTGATCACATAACCATGCGCGGTGGTAGCCGTTTAACAGCTGTCTGCGGAGAAAGATCCTACGTTGATTATGTTAAGCGATTCGATCAAAGCAAGGCGATCGGCGCGATGTTGTCAGCTCCGGCTGATGAGCTGGTTTCGGCCATTGCTCAGAGAGAAAAACAGTATGAAGATGAACGACAGTTGACCATTCAGTTGCGCAAACAGATCAATCAGCTCTATCTACAGAGTGTACCGACCAACGCTGGCAATGTTCTCTTTTTGTTGTCAGATAGCGACCAAAGTGGGGCAAAATATCTAGCTAAACAATTGGCTGCCATGATTTCCGGCGTAGCCATGATCTTTTTCCCTCATCCACGTACCGATGGATATATGTTTATCTTTACCTCAAGTAAAGATGATGCAAAAAAAATGAGCGAAAGCCTCAAAGAGAGATTGGGTCTCAAAGGTGGAGGACATGTCCATATGGTACAAGGTGTGACAACAGCAACGACTAAGGATATTAAAGCTATCTGTGAACCAATAGCCTGGACGTTGTCAATGGATGCAAATGAGGATCATGATGGTGGAAGATATGGCAACTGAAGATAAGGTGACTAGTGATCATCTGGATTTAGAAGCACAGCGGCGAGAGTTTTGGCTACGTCCCTATGTTTGGCTGCCCTGTGTTTTTCTCTGTATCATTTTATGGGGGAGTGCCTTTCCAGCGGTCAAAACGGGTTATAATTTATTTGCCATTGACAGCACATCACATACGGCGGTGCCCTCTCTATTATTGTTTGCGGGCTCCCGTTTTTCTTTGGCCGGTTTGTTGACACTTATTGTAACTTCAATTTTAGATAGAGAAGTTAGGTTACCAAAACAAATAAATTGGCGAGATATAGCTATATTAAGTGTCTTTCAAACAATTCTTCAATATGGCTTATTCTTTATTAGTTTGTCCAATACGACGGGGGCGACTGGTTCTATCTTGGCTTCGACATCCTCGTTTATGGCAATTATTTTGGCAGGTTGGTTTTTCCCGGCGGATCGTTTCGGTCTGACCAAAGTTTGGGGCTGTATACTGGGTTTTGGGGGTGTCGTTGTACTCAACCTGATGGGTGGACCACAAAATTGGGGATTCAGTCTAATGGGCGAAGGTTTCATGTTGATTTCGGCCTTAAGTACGGCATTTGGCAATGTTATTAGTAAAAAAATGACGGAAAGAAATCATCCTAGACTTTTGAGTGGGTGGCAATTTGTCTTAGGTGGCTGTATTTTGATGTTAATTGGAGGAGTTACGGGCGGTCGACTCCAGGCGACAACACCTTGGGCATGGATTTTGTTGTTGTATTTGGCAGCATTGTCTTCGACGGCCTTCTCTCTATGGACAACTATGCTAAAATATCATTCGGTGTCAAAATTAAGTATCTTTAAGAGTTTAATTCCTATTGTAGGGACTGTCGGTTCGGGCATTTTTTTGCGCGAAGACGTCCTCCAATGGAGATATATTTTAGCACTAATTTTGGTTATTTCAGGTATTATAGTTATCAATATCAAGCCAACTACTATAAAACAATCCGTATCAGATCAGTGAGAATTGAGCAAGAGAAATTGTGATATAATAAATAGAACATTTGTTTGTTTGGTTTGTTGGATGTCGATAATTACGTTATATCTACGTTAGAAAGATTCATGTAGAGAGGCACTATGGTCATTTTAGGCATTGATCCTGGCTACGCTATCACAGGTTATGGTGTAATCGCTTATTTAGGAAATAAATTGAAGCCTTTAGATTATGGGCAGATTGCTACGCCCAGTTCGATGCCCTTCGAGTATCGTCTGCTGGCTATCTTCGAGGGAATCGAAGCGTTGATTAAACAATGGCAACCCGATGTCATGGCTTGTGAAGAATTATTTTTCAACAACAATAAGACGACGGCCATTGGCACGGCTCAAGCTCGCGGTACAGTGCTATTGGCGGCGGCGCGGCATAATATTCCAATTTATGAATATACACCGATGCAGGTGAAGAAAGCTGTGACTGGCGAAGGTCGGGCAGAGAAGCAACAAGTTCAGATGATGGTACGGGTACTTTTGTCTCTGCGATCAACGCCCCGGCCAGATGACGCTGCTGATGCTCTGGCTGTGGCCATATGTCAGGCTTATACAGGACAATTGAATAAGTTTAAAGCTGTAGGTGGCTATCAATAAGTGAGATCGAGAAAGAACGGTCTACAGGGTTTATTAAGATCAAAAGGACCTGCAAAGGCAATGCAGGTTTTTGCAGAAAAATAACTGTGAATTGTGGGTCTCTCTGATGTGTCTAAACTGGTTTTCTGTCTAGCAAGATTTTTCAGGTTTAGACGCGATTCTATACAAGGAGACTTGCCCCGCTTTGCTTTCTTTACGTCAAGGAGAACAGAATCATGTATTCATACATCACAGGTGAACTCGTCAGTCGCGGTTCGGAAAGTATTGTCCTCGATCATGGAGGCATTGGCTACGAAATATTCGTCCCTCCTGCCATTGCTGGCAGACTTGGTTCTCCAGGTGATCACATTCGCGTGTATACCTTTTTGCACGTGCGGGAAGATGCTTTCCAGTTGTTCGGTTTTTCAGACAAGGAACAACAGACGCTTTTTAATACGTTGCTGTCTGTAAGCGGCATTGGACCTAAATTGGCGATGTCAATTTTAGATACATTGACTCCAGATCGCTTTGCTTTAGCTATTTTAAATGAAGATCTTAAAACTTTAACAACTGTAAAAGGTCTTGGCAAAAAAGGCGCTGCTCGGGTAGTGCTAGAACTTAAAGACAAGATGGCTAAGACTTATTCCGCTGAAATGATTGAAGTGAATCCTGACGACTCTCAATCGTTAACTGAAGATCAGTCAACGATGCGCCATGATGTTTTGAGTGCACTGCTTGTATTGGGATATTCCTCAGCAGAAGCCAGCAGCTTAATAGAGGCTTCGTTTGATCCAGATCAATCGCTTGAGGAAAATATCAGCTTAGCCCTGCGCCGTACCCTTACATAAAAAGGAGTTCTTCGCACGATGTTTGAATCGATGTTTACCGACCATGATGATATTGAATATGCGGCAGATCGCTTGACTGATGGTATTTATCAGACCAATGATGGAGATGAATTCCACCTGAGACCGCGCACTCTAGCTGAGTACTGCGGTCAGACCCGTGTGAAAGAAAATTTACGTATTTTTATAGCTGCCGCACTGAGCAGAGGAGAGCCGCTTGACCATGTGCTTCTTTATGGTCCGCCTGGTCTCGGCAAAACCACTTTATCTGGTATAATTGCCAACGAATTGGGCGTTAATTTAAAAGTTACCTCGGGTCCTGCGATCGAAAAAGCAGGTGATTTGGCGGCAATTTTAACTAATTTACAAGAGAAAGATGTCTTATTTATAGATGAGATTCATCGTTTGAACCGCAGCGTTGAAGAAGTACTCTATCCTGCGATGGAAGACTATGCCATTGACATCATCATTGGCAAAGGACCTGGCGCCCGGTCGGTGCGCTTGGATTTGCCACCTTTTACCTTGGTTGGTGCTACGACTCGAGCTGGGTTGTTGACAGCTCCATTAAGAGATCGGTTCGGTGTCATTAGCAGGCTGCAGCTCTATGAGCCTGAAGAATTGGTTCAGATTTTACGTCGCGATGCAGGTGTTCTGGGCATCGGTATTGAATCAGCTGCATTGACTACCATTGCTCGCCGCTCTCGAGGGACCCCTCGAATTGCAATTCGTCTCCTCAAACGGTTGCGTGACTTTGCTCAAGTTGAAGGAGATGGAACGATTACCAACGCTATTGCAGAATATGGTTTACAAGCGTTGCAAGTCGATGAGCGGGGACTTGATGGCGTTGATTTGCGGATTATGGCTGCAATGGCAGATATGTTTGGCGGCGGACCTGTGGGGCTAGAGACATTGGCCGCCAGTACAGGGGAGGATACCTCGACAATTGAAGATGTCTATGAACCTTTTTTGATGCGCATCGGTTTTTTGATGAAAACGCCTCGTGGACGTGTTTTGACGCCTGCTGGTTGGCAACATCTAGGCAAAGTACCGCCCGATGACTATGATCACAAACTAGGCATCTCTGATCAGCAGCGCCGACAGTTAAGTTTCCAAGATTTTGCTACGGAGGCTGAACAAGAGTGGGATGATGACTGACTGGTATTAAAGGAATGAAGGAATTGCCAAAATGCCATTTTTAAACGGTTTTCGGTTGGGGGCATTAGAGATATATTTACATGATAGATTGTCAGACAAGAAGAGAGGATGACTCTATAGATGACGACAGTAAATACTGACAAAATTTCATTTCATCATGTTGACAGAGACAGCATTGCCGACAGCGGTTTGGTATCCCCTACCTGTGCCGAACCGGTAAAGTTGCCACAAGCTATTCTTGGCAGCAATGACAGCGAACCCATCGTTCCGGCGACGAAAGATTTAATAAGAGTCAAAAAGACGAGTGATTTGGTGCGAGGGCAAGAGACTAGAGCAGCAGCTTCCGATCCCAAAATTTTGCTGCATATTTGTTGCGCTCCGTGTGCCACATATCCAGTGGCTTATTTGCGCTCTGAATTAGGCATGGAGCCCACGGGGTACTTTTACAATCCCAATATTCATCCTCAATTTGAATATCAGCGCCGCCTGGACACATTTCAGAATTGGGCAGCTGACAGTGGAATAGATTATTATCTTCAATCAGACTGTGATGAGGGACGTTGGCGTTCATTTCCAACTAAGCAAAAGCAGATACACTGTCGCACCTGCTATAGTCTGCGCTTTGCCGAAGCATGTCGTCATGCCGCAGCAGAAGGATTTGCTTATTTTACAAGTACACTATTTGTCAGTCCCTATCAAGATCACCTTTTAATGCGTCAGATCGCCTATCAAATGGCAGACCGATGGGGCATAAAATTTCTAGATATCGATTTTCGCCCAGGATACCGATTCGGACAACAGATGGCGCGAGAGAGTGGTATGTATCGCCAGCGTTACTGTGGTTGCATTTATTCGTTGGGTGAATCTAACTTCAAAGATAAGATTCTGACTCAGGTGGGTCTGACGGCTGCAGATATTCCGGATCGAGAGGTTTAATGAAAACGGTACTGTAGTTGTCGTAAATTACCATGCCCGGGCGCGCTCCTTTCGGTTTGCGCACATGACCTGCCGGGCAGTAATCCACCGGTACAGCAGCGCCGATACCTGCAGTTTCTCGCTTCTTTTCGCTGCGACTGAACCAGGCGGTGATTCCTGCAGCTTCTTCTATAGTTCGTTCGGGGACAGGTCTGCCGGCTGATTGAACAATGACATGGGTGCCCGGCGCTTTTTGTAAGTGAAACCAGAGGTCATCTTTTTGAGCCGTTTTCAAAGTCAATTGATCATTTTGCTTGTTGTTGCGGCCGACGAGTATAGTAAGACCGTCGGATGATTGATAACGACGGGGACCCAAGGGGCGATCCAGTTGTTTGCTTTTAGGAGTTTGTTTACTCTTACGTTTTTTTCCTTTATTGGAAGATTGATTTTTCTTACCAAATTTTTTATTCGAATGATCTGCATTACCAGTTTCTCCGGTCTTGTTACTGACGGAACGGGACTCCAATGCACGGGTAAATTCATCTTTTAGACTGCGGATTTCAGCCGCATTTTCTGCGTTAATAATCAAGGTGTGAAGGGTATCCAAGTAATCAATGTCCTCTGCGGTTTGCTTAGCAAAGAGGGTGGCATTTTCAAATTTAGTTTTGTTTTTGTTGTACCGTTTATAATACTGTTGAGCGTTGTAGGTAGCAGAGCGATCTGGATTGAGTGGAATGGTCAAGGGCTGTGGCGGCTGTTCGTATAAATTGTCAACGGTAATTTCATCCATTCCGTCCTTTATTTGCCAGAGGTTAGCAAAGATCAAATCACCCATAATTTTATTATTCTCATAGTTGCGAGATGATTGAATGTCTTTTCTATAGATCGACATCAGTTTACCTAAATGTTGTTGATGGCGGTTTAATTTGCGGAGCAGATCCTGGCGGATTTGCCTTAAATGATTTTCCTGTTCCCGGTTGGTGTAGAAAACTTCCATGGCGTGGGACAGACTATCCACTGCTCTGTGGCAGTTATATTGTTCTAAGGGTAGGGTGTGGAAGTCTTTGGGCATGCGCTTGGGATCCATATAAAAGAGATAAGATTGACTATTTGTGTCGGCTGTGGCCATTGTGAGCCAGTAGATTAAACTGATGCCCAGACGATGTTGCTCATTGTCGGAAAGTTCAGACCAACATTGATCCGGGTCCAGATTTGCCCGCGCGCATACGGATTCACAAAACTGAGGTGATACTCCGGCGATATAGTTGAGGAGTTGACGGATCAACGGCTGTCTGCCGTTAATCTCGATATCTCGGGTCAGTAGGGCGCGCCATGTGTTATCTTGAACTTGATTTAATACCAAGTCCGGTGCTGTCTTCTGTTGTTGCGGCGGATATGTATAGGGCCTAGCAGGAAGAACTTCCCGCATGCGGCTAACTTGATCGTCGACGTGGGTAATTGCATCGATGATTCGGTGTTCGTTGTTAACTAAAATGATATTACTGTGACGTCCCATTATTTCTACGATTAGACGTTTTTCTTCCAAGTCGCCGAATTCATTTAATGTTTGAAAACGAAAGATCAAAAGACGTTCGTAGTCTATGGTTTCCACACCTTGAAGTCGAGCGCCGGACAAATGCTTGCGCAGCAACATACAGAACATAGGTGGTTGGGCGGGGCTTTGCGGTAGTCGTTCAACCAAATGGGCTCGGGGTTCCGAAGGGTTGCCGGACAGGAGCAAACGTTTAGTTATGCCGGGTTGACGCAGTTGCATATATATATCAAACCGGTGCGGCTGACTGATACGATCCACTCGGGCATCCTTTAATTCAGTTGTTAATTCTTGACCCAAAAAACGTACACTGATTCCATCTAAAGGCATAAAAACTCCTTTTTTATTGCTGCATTGGCGCGAACTATGCGCCTAAAACTGATAATATGTTACCATAATGCAGGTGTGAAAAAATATGTTGACCAGTATGATATAGACTGGAAAATTATATATAAATCAATGAAAATATGTTATTTTCGACGATCGATGCGACGAAATAGTGGTGGTTGTAATGGCAAACAAAAGATCTTCAAGACAAGATTCAAAGAAAAATGCGACATCTTCCGAATCTACCGGTAGACGCTCTAGGCGTGCCCAGTCGAGCGCCAAACAAACGCCCCGTCAGCTTCCTTTGAAAGATGGAATCGACGGTATACAAGAAGATGATAGACGTCAAGCGACGCATTCAGTCTTTAATTGGCGATATTTTTTTACGCAAACAGTCATTGGTCGCATGATCGTTGTAGTCTTTAGCGTTGCTCTATTGCTTCTAGCAGCTATTCTGTTATCTAAGAACCAGATGGAAGCATTTTTTATGTGGGTTGGTGTCTTCTTATTGATCGGCATTGTTGTCCGTATTATTTTATTCTATAAAAAGTATAAAGGCGATGAGAAGAGCGACTCAAATTCAAAATCCTCATAACCGACTGGGTAAATATGAATTATAGTTTAACTTTAAGTTAACAATATATAATATGTCACATTTGTGATGTTATTTTGACTTACAAAGTAATATCCTATCGTATGGGACAATATGTTGAGAGGTAATTGTGAATAATAAGTATTATCTATTTCATGCATTGGACGTAGCTACATATTTTAAGTGGGCTCACGTCGCCCGACATAATGAAGTATCTATATTAAATGAACTATGGATGCAGCGCCAAACTTGTTTGGCTGTTGATGAACAGACATCTTTTGATGATTTTGTACAAGATGTCTATATGGAATTGAATTGGCTTTGGCGGCAAGGATTTGTGGATGAGTTCAGTGACTTCAATCTTGCTCTGGATTTATTTTTGTATCCCCAAGTTATGTCCCAAAAACGCTATGCAAGGGTGGAACAATATTTTAAAATGCTGGCATTGTTATTTATTTTGACGCCGCATTTGCCCTACACCTTGCTGGATCTGGGTCGAATAATTAACGATCTTGGTTACCGCCGTTGTTCCAAGACATTGGCCAGGTGCATCATTGAAATGACGGATAAATTAGGTCTAAGACTTGTGAAAGCGAACGGATTTCCTTGTGGTGAATCGTATATTCGCCAAGGAGGAACTGTATTGATCGGTATGTCGGTTGAGCGCTCACAACAGTTGGCAGAAGCATTTGAAGAGAATTTATCAATGGCGAGTTCAGCACAGAAACAGAAGGCCAAGTCACCTGACTTTGATCAACCGAATTCGATTGGCAGGGCATTGGCTCATTTCGATCCCGCTGAGAGCCCATAAAGTATGATCGTTGGTTAATCAACCACGATAACTTTAAAGCCATTGACAGAAAATGAGCGGATTTTTGCGCCGGAGCAGGCAGCCAGGTGCTCTTTCGACTTGACGATCTCGTAATGCGAAGGATCAATATCAAGAAAGATCGATCATAAGGTGGTATTTGCAGTCGTTTTGATTGCAGTCGGCACAGTGATTGCCGGTTGGATAAGAAAGGATAGCAATGACATTAAATAACGGTATTCAACTAGACGATGTACAACCTAATTGTAATCAACAAAACTGTATGCAGAGCAGTTGTGGGACATCCAGTTGTAGTCAACAGAAAAAAGATAAATTGATTGCCCATCGCTTGGCGACACAGAAGCCTGTCAAGGGCGTGTATAGAATGGGACTTGATATCGGTTCGACAACACTGAAAGTAGTTGTCCTCGATGATGATGAACTTATCTTCAGTTCATATCAGCGCCATAATTCCGATATCCGGCGCGTTCTCCTTGAATCTTTTACCGGATTAAAGGAGCGCTATGGAGAACGTCAGTTTAAAATTAGCGTGACGGGTTCGGGTGGTGTCGCCGTGGCCGAATATTTGAATGTGCCTTTTACCCAAGAGGTCATTGCCGAAACCGAGGTAATCGAACATTATCATCCAGGTACTGACTGTATCATCGAACTAGGTGGAGAAGATGCAAAAATAACTTTCCTTACGCCTACTACCGAACAGCGGATGAATGGTACATGTGCAGGCGGAACGGGATCATTTATTGACCAAATGGCTCAGCTGTTACAGACCGATGCAGCGGGGCTCAATGAATTGGCTTCAAAACATGAAAATATTTATACTATTGCATCCCGCTGTGGTGTTTTTGCTAAAAGTGACTTACAACCACTGTTAAATGAGGGAGCGCCTCGCACAGATTTAGCTGCCTCGGTATTCCAGGCTGTCGTCAACCAGACGATTGCCGGTCTTGCCCAAGGGCGGCGGATCAGTGGTAATGTGGTATTTTTAGGCGGACCATTATTCTTCTTATCCGAGTTGCGCAAAGCTTTTGAGCGAACGTTGGCTGATCGCGTCGACAGTTTTGTTCTGCCGGACAATGCCCAGCTCTACGTGGCAATAGGTGCTGCGATGCTGAGTGGAGAAAGTCGTCAAGTTACAGCAGGTGAAATCCTTGATCTCTTGGAAGAAGATTTAGTTATGGGTGAAGAGGTTGCCCATATTCCTCCTTTGTTTGAATCGAAAGAAGAAAAACAGGCTTTTGACCGCCGCCATGCCAAGGCATCCGTCGAGCTTTACAATATTGACGAGGCAACAGGTCCGTGTTTCCTGGGTGTTGATGCTGGCAGTACAACGACAAAGGCAGTGTTGATCGATAGTGAAGGTAAGATGATCTATACCTGGTACGGTAGCAACGGCGGCAGTCCTGTGAACAGTACTCTGACAATTCTTAAGGATCTATATAATGATTTACCTGAAGAGGCATGGATTGCTCGTTCCTGCGTTACGGGCTACGGCGAAAATTTAATTCAAGCTGCCCTCAAAGTTGATGAAGGCGAAATTGAGACCATGGCACACTATAAAGCGGCTGAGTATTTTTTGCCTGGGGTCAGTTTTATCATTGATATCGGCGGCCAGGACATGAAGTGTATGCGCGTGCGCAACGGCGTGATTGACAATATCATGCTTAATGAAGCCTGCTCTTCGGGCTGTGGTTCATTTATCCAGACATTTGCCCATTCTTTGGGCATGGATACACCAAGTTTCGCGAGAGCGGCCTTAACAGCTAATCACCCTGTCGATCTTGGTACTCGCTGCACGGTCTTCATGAATTCCCGGGTTAAGCAAGCACAGAAAGAAGGGGCAAGTGTGGGGGATATTTCGGCGGGTCTGTCATATTCTGTCGTGCGCAATGCCCTTTATAAAGTTATAAAAATTAAAGACCCTGAGTTAATGGGTGACAAAGTGGTTGTTCAAGGTGGTACTTTCCTCAACGATGCAGTGTTGCGCTGCTTTGAACAAGTGTGTGGTCGAGAAGTCATCCGTCCCAATATAGCAGGCTTAATGGGAGCGTTCGGTGCGGCATTAATTGCTCAAGGTCATTGGGATGGCAAATCTCGCTCTAGTATTCTGTCAGCAGAACAGTTGGACGAATTTTCTATGGAGACGAACTTTGATACCTGTCAGCTCTGTGGTAACCACTGCAAGCTGACGATTTCGGTATTTGGCGACGGGCGTCGCTTTATATCTGGCAACCGCTGTGAGCGCGGCGCTGGTATAGAGGTAAAACAAGAAGACAAAATGCCGAATCTTTATGAATACAAATATAAACGGACTTTTGCCTATTACAAGCCACTTAAAAAAGCAGAGGCTCCGCGAGGCATAATAGGTCTGCCACGAGCACTTAATATATATGAGAATTATCCTCTATGGTTCACTATTTTGACTAAGTTAGGGTTTCAGGTAGCTTTGTCTGGCAAGACATCTCACGAGACTTTTGCTTTGGGCATGGACACCATCCCAAGTGAAAGTGTGTGCTATCCAGCCAAGGTTACCCATGGACATATTAAAGATTTGCTGAATAAAGGCATAACAACCATCTTCTATCCGAGTATCCCTTATGAACAGGTAGAGAATGAAAATGCCGACAATCACTTTAATTGTCCAATTGTAGTGTCATATCCTGAGGTTATTGGCAACAATATGGATGAATTAAGGGATGAAAACGTCCGCTTTTTGCAGCCCTTCTTGCCCTTGCACCATCCGAAGAAATTAGTCAAACAATTGGTGAATACGTTTGCTGACTGGCAAGTCACAAAAAAAGAAGCCCGTGAGGCTGTAGAAGCCGGTTATGCTGAATATGAACGCTACAAAGAAGATATACGGAAGAAAGGCGATGAAGTTTTAGCTTGGTTAAAAGAGACTGGCAATCGGGGCATTGTACTGGCTGGTCGTCCTTATCACATCGATCCCGAGATCAATCACGGTATTCCTGAATTGATCAATAAATTAGGTATGGCCGTCCTCTCCGAAGATGCAGTTATGCGACCAGGGATATTGGAAAGACCAATTCGCGTCGTAGATCAATGGGCATACCATACTAGGTTGTACGAAGCAGCAGCCTTCGTAGCGGAGCATCCGGAACTTGAACTTGTTCAGCTGAACTCTTTTGGCTGTGGAATTGATGCGATTACCACCGATCAAACCCAGGAAATTCTAGAGAGTCAGGGACATATCTATACATGTTTAAAAATTGATGAAATTAGCAACCTTGGAGCTGTGCGCATCCGACTGCGCTCACTTAAAGTAGCTATGGACGAGCGCATGCAACAAGCGGCCGAAGAAGCCAACAGGCAAGCTCACGAACTTGATCAAAAGACTTTGGCACAAGAACAGAATGAGCTAATTGCAGCCCCAAAAGATGACTTCGGTCAAACCCAGCCGACTGGAGTGAAGTCTGCTCAAACAGAAAAAGAGGATGGGTCAGGAAGAGAGGTTGATGCTACAACGGGCATAGATAAGAGTCCGAAATCGGTGGTTGTGGATACCAGACCTAATATTACTGAAGCAACTCAGGAGTTGCCCGGTTATGTAGAACCTCGCGTCATGTTTACGGAGGCAATGCGTGGCAAATACACACTGCTTGCTCCCCAGATGGCGCCCACACAGTTTAAACTCATAGAAGCTTCCTTCCGCCCTACCGGACTGAACATCGAAATTTTGGAGAAGGCTACAGCTGAAGACATCGAAGTTGGTCTCAAGTATGTGCATAATGATGCCTGTTACCCGACGATTATTGTTGTCGGTCAGCTGCTTAACGCCTTGTTGTCCGGGCGCTATGATACAAATCGAACCGCCCTTATGATTACCCAGACAGGTGGTGGCTGTCGCGCTACTAATTATGTCGCTTTCCTCAGAAAAGCACTGCGCGATGCCGGTCTGTCTCAGGTGCCGGTTATTGCCTTGAGTGTCACAGGCATTGAAACAAATCCGGGTTTCACCTTTGGTCTAAATGATATTCACCGAGCTTTGCAAGCGATGGTCCTTGGTGACTTGCTTGACAATGTACTGTTGCGCGTGCGGCCTTATGAGGTCGAACCGGGCAGCGCCAACGAGTTGTACCGCTATTGGGTGGATCGCTGTTGTGAGTTTCTAGCTAAGGAAAAGAAAGTAGGCGACTCATTCAATACATTAGTAGACGGCATTGTTTCTGACTTTGATGACTTTGAACTGTTGGATATTTCCCGCAAACCTCGAGTCGGACTGGTTGGCGAAATTCTGGTCAAATTCCAGCCCGATGCTAACAATAATGCTGTCGGCGTTATCGAATCAGAAGGTTGTGAAGCCGTCGTACCAGGTTTATTGGACTTTTTCTTATATTGTTTCTTTAATCCTCAGTGGAAACACGAGGAGCTGGGTAACAGTAAAAAAGCAGCCATAGGAGGAAAGTTGGGTATTGCTATTTTAGAAAAATATCGCAAACGGATTAAAAAGAGACTGCGGGAGACAAATGGCAAATTTATGCCTCCGGAGTCAATCTATGATCTAGCTTCGGGTGCTGAGCAGATCCTTTCTTTGGGTCATGCAACAGGCGAAGGTTGGTTCTTGACAGCAGAAATGGTCGAACTGATTAAAAATGGTGTGCCTAACATCATTTGTGCGCAGCCCTTTGCCTGTTTGCCCAACCACGTTACGGGTAAAGGCATGATTAAGGAATTGCGCCGCCAGTTTCCTATGGCCAATATCGTGCCCATCGACTATGATCCCGGTGCCAGCGAAGTCAACCAGCTTAACCGCATAAAACTGATGATTTCAACGGCAATTAAACAAGAGATGAAAGTGCAAGCCACGCACAATGCGTGAGTGATGGCTTGACTAGGGTTTAAATAATGTGCCCATGACCTATTAAAAGTATCGCTATAAATAAAGGTATATTTTATAAAGCAGTATAAATTTACACTGTATTATGTATAATTAAACGAGATTAAACTAACTATTGTATTTGTCCAATCTTGCCGAGCTCATGACAGGTTCGGCAAGATTGCTATTCAAAGAATAAAGAAACGAGGGGGAAAATGGGAAAGACTTGTACCTATCGTTTTCGCCCAACTATTTTAAAAGACAGTAAAGAATTAGGGGAGCGGGGATTTTTGATTGGCACACAGAATCATATCAAAAACCAAATTCGTTCCTTTAAAAAACGTGGCTTTGCCCTGTGTCTGGAAAAGATTGATCCGACAGAGGAGACAGAACCACGTTTACTTGTTCTTGTGACCCT
>JAAYOA010000149.1 GCA_012520525.1 Clostridiaceae bacterium
TATAATAAAATTATTGCAACCCGCCTTGATGTTCATACAAATTTGGGGCGGTCTCTATATGATTATAAGCGGACTATTATTTCACAAACGAAATCTTGTGAAATACGTATATCATTTTCATATGAGTACCTTTGTTCTAAGTATGCCTTGTATTTTTGCCTTTCATTTTGCCGGTATGCTTTTTATTCCCAGTTCATTCCCAGGTTTTAAAGAAATTGCAACCTCTCTTTTAACCGTTATTTTTATTTACTTGATTGTACGCCAAGCTAAAAATGTTTATGCCGAACTAGACCAGAAAGAGCATAGTAACGCCCGTTCCATAACAAATTCAAATAAAAAACTAGGCTGGATCACTTTAATTGTCTCAGCAATACCCGCTTTTTCAGTAGTTATTATTAGTCGGTTAACGGGGATTAATATACGTGAACAACTTTGGTCCTTCCTTACACCAGTGTTCTTTTTGCTGTCCTTCGCAATCGGACTTTTTTTGGTGCGCTTATATATTCAGGATTTCTTTTATTCATACTATTTATTGCGTTACACAGAAGCCTTTAGGCTTTATGAAGGGGCTCCCCCCCATGTATGGTACGGTGACAAATACACAAAATCAGCCTGGGTAAAAAGACAGTTGTCGAAAGCTGACGAATTAGAAGAGGAATTAATCAACGTACTAGAACAGGATCATATCACATAAAAAATTCCAAAGTTGAGGTTATGATTTTTGGCATGATTGCGTTATCATATGAGTTAGTTATTTAAAACTCAACACAAAGGTGGACTCATATGCTACGAAATCGTGTGTTTAAAATTTCTTGTTTTCTATTAAGTACAATGTTGCTGCTCGGATTGCTTTTGAGCGGTTGTGATTTATTTAAAGATGCAAATAAAAATACTAGTACCAATATATATGAAAGCCCGTATCTAAAAATTGATTTATTGACAGACATACAAGAAAAAACAGGGGTTCATATATTAAATGCAGTTTATACTTGTCCAGTCTATCGCTATACAATGAATTTCCCTGGTCTGGTTCGCGTGGACAATTACGGTATGGAGACAATCGGCAGAACAGCGGGCACTTTACAGTGTATGATCCTCGATACAGTCGCTGGCAATATTCAAATTTTTCATCCTCAAGAAAATTATCCATACAAATTGGTTTCATCAAAATCGGTTCTAGATGCCAACGGACAACCACTGATTGATCAGACCGACGTCACTTCTTTGCCATCAAATGATGAAAATGAAACTGATGAACTTGACGAATTGACTGCTGATCAGGATGAAGCAGAGGATTCACTTTATCCAGAAGAACCGGAAATTATTTATAACTTCAAACAGAATGAATTCAAGAATGGAAAGTCTCTTTTTGAAGATTTTTTTATAAAATTAGATGTTCAGGCAGAATTTGACATAGAACCTAACGATTTTTTTGTCGGCGATCAGCTAGTCGGTCAGGAAGAAACCTACGGCGATTATCGCTGGTATCACGTGACTGTCTCTAACGATGGCAAAATAAAACAGCATTTTTTTACCGGAATCATCAAAGATACACCTATGATTATTTCTGTTGAAGCTGGCAATTTTGAAGATTATTATGACCGATTTGAATACGTGCCTCTAGCTGAATTTGCCTCTCAGATGAATGAGAGACAACCTGAAATCTTACAAGGTATTCTCAAGTCATTACAATTCCATGACGATTTAGCCGATGTTTTAAAGCAGATGGACGCAGGTCTACTGACCATAGATTCACGTGGCGGTGACTTACTTTCCAGAGCTGAGGCTATTCTTTTGCCATATGAAGAAACTGACTTTGGTCTGTCAGAAGTTGAAAACAATTTACCCAACGGTCAATTGATTATAAATACTAGTCGCTCTGCCACTGTCGTAGAGGGATATTATACAGATGCTATTTTTAGACAGACGCTTCCACAGCCAAACACAGGTACTCAGACTACACATTGGTCTACAGATCCCCTAATCAGCGAATTAGAGCAAGTCATTCGTTTAAGTCAATTGACCGTGGACAACGAAGCTGAAGCATTAGAGAGCAACGATACATCTATAACCGACTGGCAGACAAGCGAATTAACGATCGAAGGACTGGAACCATTTATTTGGGATCATAAGCGTTTGGGAATAGTTCAGGGTCAAGTACACATAATAAGACCAAATGCCGAAGTTAGCGAATATGAAACTGAATCAATTTTAGATGAACCGCCAAATGAAACTGGTGACATTTTGACAGATTCAACAGAGTTCGCTGAAAATAATGAAGTTCCTTCTATGGACGAATCAGAAGTGACAGATTCGGAACAACTCAATAATATAAATTCAAGTTTGACAGTGAATATAGAGCAGGAAATGGTTGAAGAAAATTTGCTTGTGCTAGCCTTCCATACCCCTGAATATGAAGGCCTACTAATTGATAAAGGTATACCTCGTCCTGTATTTAAAAAATCGACTAATCTAGATTCCGACAGCAGTGACCTCGACACTAGAATCAATGGACTTTTATTTGCATTCCGCAGTATGCTACCGACAGGAACAGCAGCTTCCGACTTTAAGCCTTGGTCATTTAATGACTACTCGGACAGTGAAACTGCTGGACAGACTTTACCTTTAGTCAATGAAAACTCCACAGGAAGGCATACTCTATCCCAGGAAAGTAAATCAGAAGTGGAAGAAGTTACAGTGACCGATCTAAGTTCAGAGACAGCCGCCACAATCTCAACTACACCACCTTCTGTTCAGGGTATTGCCACGACGAGTGGAGGGGAATAATGAATCAAAAAAATTATTTCTCAAGTGTTAAAAAATATGACGTCATCGGGCTTGAATCCCCAGTCATGGATTGTGTCTTGAGACTAGCAAATTTACCGCGAAGTAATACAAGGCAACAAATTAAAGACATTACCTGGCAGGGCGGCGGTAAAGTTTCCACAGGTCTGGCAGCGACGACACGACTAGGGGGGAAGACTGCAATTATAGGAACGATCGGCGATGATCGCAATGGTCGTGCTGTGTGTAACGAATTTCGCCACCTAGGAATTGATCCTTCATTTTTATTAGTACGAGAACAAACTCACACATCTATGTCGGTCATCTTAAGTGATGAAGAAACGGGTGGACGCAGTATTCTTTTTGATCGCGATCAAAGACTTGATATGACGGTAGAGGAGCTTGACACAGATGTCATAGACCAAGCAGACTATTTATTTGTATCCCACTTTGAACCAGTTCACATAAAAGCCTTGACCTACGCCAAAGAACATGGCATTAAGACTTTTATGGACTCTGACAATTTGCGCCAGGGAGAAGAAGTATTTCCTTATCTCCATCTTGTGGACTACTACATTGCTTCCGAAGAACTATATGAAAGCCTATACAACGAACCCCCTGCAGGCACGTCATTACGCAGTCGCTGTCTGGAGATGCAACAAATCAACCGGGGCGTTGTTATATTTACCCTTGGCTCTCGCGGTCTGGCAGGAGCAGACGAAAATGGCTATTTTACAATGCCTGCATTTGATGTCGAGGTCGTGGACACAACGGGAGCAGGCGATGTTTTTCACGGCGCATATTTGGCAGCATTATTAAAAAACTATGACCCGCGAGAAGCTGCCCGATACGCGAGTGCTGCTGCAGCCATCAAATGCACTTGTATCGGTGGACGAGCAGGCATTCCTGACGAAGCCACATTAGAGCATTTTTTAAATAGTGGAATCATCGATCCAAGCATTCAGGAGTATTGGCTTAACTACTATCGATCGGAACAGATGTTCACATAATTCTTCATGAGTTTCACTCTCTGAGATTAGGTATAGCAGTTAGATCATGCTATACTAGGATTACAATAACACTTAACTTATTCAGTTAAATTTTTGCGGTATGAGGTGCCCAATGAATCAAGCTTATCTATTCAACAAAGGCTTAAACTACCAAAGTTACAATTTACTTGGAGCACACCCTTTAGATCGCGGTGACCAACCCTCAGGCTATCGTTTTGCCGTCTGGGCACCGTTTGCGAAGAACGTCTCCGTTGTAGGCGACTTCAATAATTGGGATCGCGATGCCAATCCTTTAGAAAGAGATCATGATACAGGCATATGGCAGGGTGTTGTAACCGAGGCAAAACAATGGCAGCGTTACTCGTATATGGTACATGGCGCAGATGATCGCGTCGTACAAAAGGCTGACCCCTTTGCTAGACACGCAGAAACACGTCCTAACATCGCATCAATTCTCTACGACGGTAGAAACGACTACGAATGGGAAGATAAGGAGTGGCTTGCCAATCGTCCATCAGCCTTCGATCCTCAACCTCTAAATATTTATGAAGTTCATCTCGGATCTTGGCGCCGCTACGAAGATGGTAACGTTTATAATTACCGAACTACAGCTGTTGAACTCGCTGAATATCTACTGGAAATGGGCTACAATGCTGTTGAAGTTATGCCAATTACAGAGTACCCTTTGGACGCATCATGGGGGTATCAAGTTACGGGATATTTTGCCCCGACATCTCGCTATGGAACACCGGCAGATTTTAAGTTCTTTGTCGACCACATGCACGCGAATGGTATTCGAGTAATTTTAGATTGGGTTCCCGCTCACTTCCCAAAAGATAGTTTCGGCTTAGCTCGCTTTGATGGCACTCCGCTCTTTGAATATGCGGACAGCAGAATCGGTGAACACAAGAGCTGGGGCACATTGGTCTTTGACTACAGTAAAAAAGAGGTTTTGTCATTCTTGTTGTCTAGCGCCTGGTTCTGGCTGGATGAATTTCATATCGATGGTTTCCGCTTTGATGCGGTCAGCAGCATGATTTATCTTGATTATGATAGAGATGAATTTGTTAGAAATGTTGATGGTGGTAACGAGAATCATGAAGCACTCGATTTTTTACGCAATATTAATGATTTGATGCACAAGCATTTTCCTGGCGTTCTAATGATTGCCGAGGAGTCCACCGCTTATCCATATATTACAAAACCTACCAGCGAAGGTGGATTAGGGTTTAGCCATAAGTGGAATATGGGCTGGATGCATGACACCTTAAAATATATGAGTCTTGATTATATTCATAGACCGTTCCATCACAACCAGCTATCGTTTAGTATGACCTATGCATTTTCTGAAAATTATATCCTTTCATTGTCCCACGACGAGGTCGTACATGGCAAAAAATCCCTGATCGACCGCATGCCCGGAGACATTTGGCGAAAATTTGCTAACTACAGAGCCATGATGATGTATATGATGTCCCATCCCGGTGGCAAATTAAACTTTATGGGTGGTGAGTTTGCCCAATTTATAGAATGGCGCTTCAAAGAAGAACTTCAGTGGTTCATGTTGCAACATGAAAATCATCAAAAGTTCCATAATTTCATGAAAGTACTAAATCACTTTTACCTTGACTCGCCAGCTTTTTGGGAACAGGACAACAATTGGATGGGATTTGAATGGAATCAGGCTGATGACTACGAAAACAGCGTCTATATCTATACCAGAGTAGGCAAGTATGAAAATCAAATCATTCTAGTCATTTTAAACCTAACCCCTGCAGTCATTGAAAACTATGAGTTGGAAGCACCGCGCTACGGCAGTTATCGCGTTGTACTGAATTCTGATGATAGTCGTTATGGCGGTAGTTGTTATTGGGGAGAGGACAGCGCTGACACAGAGCATCGCTTTGTCACTTCACCAGAATCTCAAAATATGGCAAATCAAATGTTTGATGATATTAAAGATGATATCCGTAATTTGCGGGAAGAACTCAAAGAGAAGAGAGACCAGTTAGAAAATGCCCGTCTTGACCTCGCCGAATCTTATCGCCAACTTTTGGAATATCAACAACCTGGCATTCAGGTCGTTGAGAACGGCAATATGTTCCGTGGACTCGATGTTCCATTGGCCGATGTACCAGAGATACTTGTAGATTACGAACAACCTCTGTTGACAATTGATTTGCCTCCACTCTGTGGATTATATCTGATCTATGAAGGTTCTGATGCTGACTATACAAGCAATGAATTGGATGCTGATTTTATTGATGACAGCGATGATGATTTAATTGAACAAGACGATGTAATTGTTGAATATGATGATAAAGATGTAGATGACATTGAAGACATATAAAGATGTCTTAATAGCAACAGCGTCAGTCATTACATCTCACCAATGCCAATAGGATTTTGGCTACTATTCTGCTAATGCATAAATCCCCCGCATTGCAATGCGGGGGATTTTTAATGAAATTGCACTAATTCAGAGATGTTCTATCTAAAATTAGGATTTTCTATTTTAAATTGGGGATTCTCCTGGTTTCAAATTAGGATACAGCTTGGCATCGGGCTGATTGGCCCATTCGTGTTCTGGCAAAAATGTGGTTACCAAGTGTTTATTGTCATCCAGTCGGATACACCAGAGATACCACTCTGCATAGCCGGGAGTTGTCACTTGGGGATGACCTTCACCTTGAGTCATTGCTGTTAATGAATGGTGTTTGACAATCTCTACATCGCGATCAACTTCAGCATATCCATAACCATTTTCAGGTAAAAATTTATAGAAATAAATCTCAGTTTCTTTATGGAAATGAGGTGGAAAACTGGACCATTTTCCAGGCGCCATAACAACTTCCCCAATAAAAAAATTGGTATCTGGTCTGTTGCTGCGATCCATATAAGTTCTAGCTTCTCGAACAGCGGAGTCGTTCATTTGGCCAACTGCCCTTATTTCACTAGGATTTAGACAATCCTTAGCCTTCATAATTTCAGGTTCAAAGGTTTTGGAATTACTCGTTGCAATGATTAAAATTTCCGACCGTTCAGCTAGACCTTCAACCGTAAAGGTTGTTCCATCAGGAACATGAATTAATTCAGGTTCACCATAGAAAACGTCAGATCGAGTTAAAACATCTTCCAAATGACCTACCTTTGCCTTTACCTGTCCATTTGTCAACACAGCGATTGCTTCTTTTTCGACAGATGAAGTGTAGGAATCTCCTTTTTCCAGCACAAGCGCCGCAAAATCCATATTGATTTCGGGATGTCTTGAAGCCTTGAGCATCCAATTCAATCCCGGTTCAAATTCTTGTGGAAAATTGAATAACATTTACGCCTCCTGATTTTGTTCAATTTTGATCAATTAATAACTATTATAGCCTAATCTATCAAATATAAAAAATATTCTAATTTCTACACAAAATGTGAAAACGTTCTGTCAATTGTGACAACTTTTTCATATTTATTACAAAATTTTGTTTAAATCGTCGATGATTTACAAGATTTTTTCATAAACTATTATGCATATTTCATTCAGAACGTATAATATATAAATAGAACATTCTAAATTTTAACCAATTTTTTAGTAATAGTTTTGAACTATATTTTAAACAGAATTAAGCCAGATAAATTAATTTTGTACTATTTTTTCAGGAGATGCTCATGATTCTTGTTTGTGTAACAGATCAAGAAAGTTGCGATCGCCTCATTCGCACAGCTGCAGACCTCGGTGCAATGAACAATGAAAAAATCGATGTGTTAACAGTACAGCCGAAGATCCTTGGTCAAACCAACCAATCTGGAAACTGTTGGCTAGGAAGTAACGAACTACAATATCTAGCCAAAATCAGTCATTCCTTTGGTGCAAATTTAAACTTTATATTCCACGATTCACCCGAATGGGCGATTGCAGAGTATGCCCAAAATCATTGTTGTAATAGTGTTGTCATTGGTGCAGGTAGAGGGCGACTAGCAAATAAATTTTTTAAATCTTTGCAGATTTTACTGCCTAATACGAAAATTTATGTCGTCGATGAAAATAGCAATATTAGTGAACATAACTCTTCTGATCATCAACATTGGCACGTTCCTTTAATCGCCAACGAGGGAGAGCGACAAGGAACACCTCATAATTCGCCATAGACAATTTTTATTGTATTATTTCAGCGAATCTTATTTTCACTCATTCTTTTGATATATCTATCATACATGCTTGGATTTTCATATAAAGTGTACATCCTCAATTAATCTGATAAAATATTTGTGATGTACTAACTTAAATATTGTCAATTCAAGTTGATATAGTTAATAGCACAAAAGAGACAGGTTAGAGATGCGGATCAATAAGTATCTATCCCGAACAGGGATATGTTCAAGACGTGCCGCCGATCAATTGATCGAAGATGGTCGCGTTTTGATTAATGGAAAGCAAGCCAGTTTAGGTGATAGAGTAGAGATCGACGATGAAGTATATGTTGATGGACGTCTGATCACTTTAGACTCTGAGTCTAAATTTACGTATATTGCACTTAATAAGCCAAAAGGAATCATTACAACTGCAGCAGCTGAACCTAATAATATCATTGATTTTATAGGTTATTCAAAGCGCATTTATCCAGTCGGAAGGCTCGATAAGAACTCACGCGGTTTAATTTTTTTGACAGACGATGGTGACTTTGCTTATCACATCATGAGAGCAGGAAATCATAGTATCAAGGAGTATATTGTAAAAACGAAACATTCTTTCGATGACAGATTCATAGAAGCAATGTCTTCAGGAGTACCGATCCTTGATACCGTTACTAATCCTTGTCACGTCACTCGCATTGATGAGCGAACCTTTAAAATTGAATTGAATCAAGGACTAAATCGACAGATACGCCGCATGAGTGAAGCTTGCGGTCATGAAGTAGTCGACTTAAAACGTATTAGAATCGATTGCATAAGACTAGGAGAATTAAAAGAAGGGGAGTGGCGACACCTTACCGACAAGGAAGTGAAGTCGCTCATGAGTGAACAACCAAATTAAAAACGAATCCAGACCGTAGATAAAATTAGACGAATTTAAATAGTTGTGATACTCTATTAATCCAATTAAATATGTTATTTCATGGGGTTGCAATGGTTTCGACAGTGTTGATGACTTCGTGGAAGCGGGTAGTGGACCCCGTTGGCCACTTTAAAAAACGGGAAACGCAAGTAATTGCAAATAATAATTACGCTTACGCGGCTTAATTAAGCCTCGTCATCCCCCACGGTCGTCTATTGCCGCGGATCCGGATGTCAGAAGATAGATCTTGCCGCTAGTTGGTTAAAGCGGAGAACGAATCAGACTAAGCTTTGCAGCTGATTTGTATTGATGAAGCTACTGGATCAGAAGCCGGCCGTCCGGCTCGCTGTGAGAGGAATACTCGAAGAGACGGCTGCACCCGGAGAAACTGTGAACGACTTTACATTGGACAGGGGTTCGATTCCCCTCAGCTCCACCAAAAAAGCCTGTAACGCAAGCGTTGCTGGCTTTTCGCTTTTATCCGACACGAAAATTGATATAACAATAATTCCGAACACACCTTAAATATTCGCTTTTTTTAGGATCTTGAGCCCCGCTTCGGGCTTCTTTTTTGACTGAAATCTGAAGTTGACCCCGCCGGAACCCGGGTGTAAAAAAGCGTCGTCCGTCGGATAAATGGGATCTTTCAATCCGATTAGGCAAGCCTTTTCACACCAAACAGGTTGCGAATTTGTTTTTATAGGTTCCGAGATCCTCTTCGGTGTAGCCGTTAAATTGTTTTTGAAGTCAATCACGCCTCGAGCGACTTCAGAGGAAACAACGCCTGCGTTAAACAAAAAGTTGTAGTAGGGAACCTTCTCCGCGACTGCTTTTGGCAAATAAAGACTCCGTTGCGGATACAATCGCAGCGGAGTTTTTTTATTACTCTGAACAGCAGATATTCAAGCTTTGCTTTTACCGGAGCATTTATGTTGATTAGCAAGAGCTCGGATCATGCAGGATATGTAATTGTACCTATGCTATTTTGCATAACATCTGGTTTGGTTTATAGAAATATTAAAAAGCGGGAGTTGAAAAACTTAAAATCTGGGAGTTAAAGTGTTTAAAATCCGGGAGTTGTGACATTTAATTTATCTGTGAGGATGATGATTATGAAACATTATTTACCTAGATTAGTAGATAAATTACTGGTAGACGATCTAGAAGCTTTTGGTGCAGTTGTAATAACCGGACCCAAATGGTGTGGGAAAACTACTACTGGTTTAAATCAAGCAAACAGTGCTCTTTTTCTTCAAAACTCGGACGAAAGAAAGCAAGACTTAAGATTGGGAGATGTTAAACCCTCTCTGTTATTAGAGGGCGATAATCCCAGATTAATCGATGAATGGCAAGATGCGCCTCAACTTTGGGATTCGGTTAGGTTTAGTGTTGATCAAAGAGCAGAGACGGGTTTATATATTCTTACAGGTTCAACCAGCGTTGATGAATCGTTAATCCCACATACAGGAACAGGAAGAATTTCCAGATTGAAAATGAGAACCATGAATCTTTTTGAGAGTGGTGATTCAACTGGGGATGTAGCTATTTCTGATTTATTAAATGGTAAAGAAATTGCAGCCCAATCGCCTAATACCATAAAAGATATAGCCCGTTTTATTGTTGGAGGAGGATGACCGGCGTCAGTGGGTAAATCACTAGAGGTTAAACAAAGGCAGGTTGCAGGTTACTGTCAATCTATCGTTAATACTGAGATATCTACTGCTGATGGAATAAGACGTGATCGTGAGAAAGTTTACCATGTTCTTCGATCCTATTCACGACATATTTCCATTCAAGCGACTATTAAATCGATAACTAGTGACGTGATCAAAAACTTCGATTCAATAAACAGAAAAACAGTAGGTGAGTATTTAGATTCTCTACAAAAAATATTTGTTATTGAAGATTTAAAAGCCTGGAGTCCCCAATTAAGGTCGAAGACAGTGATTTCTACAAGTTCAACAAGGCATTTTGCAGACCCTGCAACAGCAGCCTATATTCTTGAAGCAAATCCCAAAGACTTATTGCATGATTTAGAAACAATGGGATTATTGTTTGAGTCATTGGTCGTGAGAGATTTAAGAATCTATACAGAAAATCTAGGTGGAAGAGTTTATCATTATCGTGACCACAGTGGCCAAGAGGCAGATACAATATTACATTTCAAAAATAGTCAATGGGCAGCGATTGAGGTGAAGCTGGGAAATAAAGCCATTGATGAAGGAGCTGAAAGTTTAAAGAAACTTGCAGAGAAAATTGATAAGGATTCAATGAATGCGCCATCATTTTTAGCAGTTATCACCGGAACAGGATATGCCTATAAAAGAGACGATGGAGTATATGTTATTCCTATCGGTTGTTTGAGAAATTAAAGTTTTAAATGCTATGGTATCAGGCGCAAACGTAATTGTTTTACCCCGCAAGTACGAAGCTGAAAAACGATTGATTGCAGCACGCTTCCGATATTAGTAGAAGACCAATTCAACTCGATTGCACCATACATCTATCATGAGTAGATTCTATTTAATTTGATTAGTATACCAACAACCCCTGAAACTTCCTAGTTTCAAGGGTTGTAATTTAATCTTGATAACAACTTGGAAAACTGTTAGCGAGATGGGTTTTGAAATTCACACGGCACTCCAACTTGACACTTTCCACATCCGTATCTGGGTGAAAACTTTTCTCTACACTGGCTCTGATACTGAGCGCATGGCAAATGAGCTTTACCGTGTTCGAATGAGATGGCATCAACGGGACAATTTCTTATGCATATGCCACATTTAGTACAATATTCATAAAGCTCTGTATAATGTCGTTTTGTCGGTTCAAAAACTGCATCAGTGATGATGCTAATGAATCTGCCCGCCATACCTTTTTCTGTTATAAGTCCTTTTGATAACCCAAACGTACCAAGTCCACTTATATATGCGACATGTCGTTCAGACCAATTGCTAGTAAAGTCTGATTGGACATCGCCATTGACCACTTCACGAAAAGTTTTTTCCATTGTAGGAATAACTGTCTCGTATCCCCAAGTTCTCAGCAGAGAAGCCATATGTTCAGCGAATAAAAATAAAAACTTTTGCCCTTCAATGCGACCGTGCAGCCAAAGAGAGGACGGCCAAACCCCGCCCACATTACTCTGACGTACCGCCTTTGTAAACGGAAGAAAAAAACTGATGACAGTCTGAGCACTGCTTAACCACTGAGAAGGTAAAATAAAGTGAGCACCAACAACTTCCGGTTTCAAACACTTCGTGTAAAGTGGATCGCCTGATAAGGAATAACCGATCAGCGGGAAGTCAAAAATCTGTATTCCTGCAAATTCAGGAGCAATGGCATCCTCTATCTGGATTCTATTTTCTTTAGCTCGACGGACAAAATCTTCAGCATCTGATTGAATTCTAGTCTGATCCATGATATTCACCTTGTTACTTTACTTACCCCAATAAAGTTAATTAATCTTATAGTTTATATAATTATAACAGCGTGACAACAAACACAAGTGGTCTAAACATATTCAAAGTGAAGACCTCCTAAGAAGATAAATTATTGATTGCAGCCGCAGAGAGCAAGAGTGGGGATTAAAACAAAAATAAAATGGAGGACAAAATTAAATGTCATCAGGTAGAGCGAATAAACCTAACAACTAACCCCTTCTAAATCGATGATTATAGAAGGGGCTAGATGATAAGCAAGTATAATTAGGTGTTTAAAATTACCGTCATTTTAATTTAGCGCCATCTTTGAAAGCATTGCCGATTCGCTCTGAAACTCTGTAATAACCATGGGTATAGGGATCAAAAGCAATTGCATCAACTCGATCAATATCAACTTTACCATCTTTTAATACATTCTCATCCGCTGTAGTATTGATCACTTTTCCAATCACCCCGATTCCGTATGTGTCATCTTGAAATTCAATGTATTCACATTCCATGCACAATGGGAATTCACATATAATCGGCGCATCAACGTGATCAGATTTAATTGCCGTTAGACCACTTTTTTCAAATTTTTTTGGCTCGTTATTGCCTGAAGCAATACCAAAGTAATCCGCTTCGACCCAATGCTTTGCATCTGCAATACTAACAGTAAACGCTCTTCTTTCCTTGATATTTTGAACGGTTTTGTGACCGGCTGAAAGGTTTAAAGCGATAATATCTAATTCAACCATCGTGCCCCAAGCTGCATTCATTACATTTATGCTGCCATCTGAATTATAGGTCGCGATCATCAATACGGGCATCGGGAATATTCCAGCTTTTGTTTTAATATCTTTTCTCATTTAGTTTGCCTCCTTAAATGTTCATATTATAAATATTATAGCGGTTTATGAAAATATGGACATTCGCAGTCATGATTGCTAAGAGGAACATGATCTTTTTAAGCACTAGCTAACTATACTATTTTATCACCGGAAATTGTTGATTTTAGAAAGACAATAATTTAAAATCATTAAAGGGAATGAAGTGCTCCCTTGACCACTCTAGGTCAAAACCGCTAATGAGCTGATGACTTCTGCGTAAATTTTTGCAGAGAGTTTCAGCTTTTTGCGTTTTAGGGAGGTTCGTTTATGATTTCTTCACTCGCCATTATATTTTTAGTAGGTCTGTCTTTGGCAGAAATTTGTCACAAATTAAATTTGCCGCGCTTGATTGGACTTCTGATCTCAGGTATTGTGCTAGGCCCTTTTATACTTGATTGGATTGCTCCCTCACTTCTTTCTATTTCTGCAGAACTAAGACAGATTTCTTTAATCATTATTTTGTTTAAAGCAGGTTTGTCATTAAATTTAGCTGACTTAAAATCTGTGGGGCGTCCAGCGTTCTTAATGACTTTCGTTCCAGCGAGCCTGGAAATTTGCGCTTATATCCTACTTGCGCCAATTTTATTTAATATAAGCCATATAGAAGGAGCAGTCATGGGCTCTGCACTCGCAGCCGTATCCCCAGCCGTAGTTGTGCCCAAAATGCTTCAGTTTATGGAACAGCGGTATGGCACGAATAAAAATATTCCTCAACTTATTTTAGCCGGCGCATCGGCTGACGATATTTTTGTTATTGTACTGTTTTCAGTTTTTCTAGGTATGACTCAGGGACACAGATCACAGGTGGGTGACTTTTTAAAATTCCCCATTTCCATCGTGAGTGGCATATTCTTGGGAATTGCAGCTGGATTATCCTTATATTTATTTTTTGAAACTGCCTATGTAAAGAAAAACTATGTCAGAAATAGCATGAAGGTCATTATTATTCTCGGGGTTGCCTTTCTTTTCATAGCGATAGAAGAGTGGCTTAAGAATAAAATTGCCATTTCAGGACTTCTTGCCGTCGTCAGCATGGCGGCGATGATAAGAAGAAAGAGCTCCCCCTTTGTATCACAAAGATTGTCCGAAAAATTTGGAAAACTCTGGCTGGCAGCCGAAATCCTATTATTTGTCTTAATCGGAGCTGCAGTTGACATCAGATACACATTGAACGCTGGTTTGCCGGCCATTCTGATGATTTTAATCGCATTAATCTTTCGATCAGTAGGCGTCATATTATGTCTTGCCGGAACAAATTTAACATGGCAGGAACGATTATTTTGTGTTATAGCTTATTTGCCCAAGGCAACGGTTCAAGCGGCAATCGGTTCAGTCCCTCTTGCAATGGGCTTGTCCTGTGGTCAAATGATCTTGTCGGTTGCTGTCCTTGCAATCCTCATAACAGCGCCTTTAGGTGCACTCGGTATGGACCACACCTATCAGAGACTCTTACATAAAGATAATTAAAGTAAAAATGACTTTGCTTTAAAGCAGGTGAAGAAGAGGGAATATTAGAGCAGACCAAATAAAAGATCATCTTTAACTTTTTTTTAATTTGTAAATAAACTTTACCATTTAAAATCTACACTAGTACAAATTAATCATTCCATTGCGATCGCAAGGTAGTGTGAAAATGAAAAATAGAAAACCATATCTTAAGGCAGTGCTAATTACAATTCTAATGCTTTTATTTCCTATTATATCTGGCATCATAGTTACATTGGCCAACTTTCAAGGGTTGTCGGTCATTCTTATTCAAACGGTTGCATTTGTTATAGCATTCCTGATTGGCACGTGGCTTGCTAACAAACAAGCTAATGGTTTGAGAGGAGTGGGATTAAGGGGATTAACTGTAGAAAATCATAGAACATATTTATGGTTTTTCCCACTGCTCATTATTGAAATCATGCCATATTTTTTAGGTATAGAAGAAGACCTTTCAATCATCCATGCGGTAATTTATTTGCTGTTTGCTTTGACAGTAGGATTTGCCGAAGAACTTTATTTCAGAGGTCTAGTAATCAACGTACTGAAAGATAAAAGAACAGCTGCGATCATTATTGTTTCGTCCCTCTTATTCAGCGTCGGACATTTTTTTAATCTTTTATCAGGGAAAAATTTGATATCCACAGTAATGCAAGTGATCTTTGCGCTCCTCTTTGGGATCGTCACAGCGCTGATCACCCTTGCGACACAAAGTTTTTTAGTTCCCGTTGTCTGGCATACCATCCACAATTTTGGCGCTATGATTACAGTCAGCAATGATGGAAAAAATAGTGCGATCTTCGGCGGTATTCAAGGTCTTATATTAATTGTCTATGCCCTTTATTTGTGGCATAAAAAGCCTGATCAATTAAAAATTATTCTCTAGCAACATCTGAAGGGATAGTGAAAGTAAATGTCGATCCTTCACCGAGACGGCTCTTGACTCCAATTGTACCGCCAAGCAGGCGGACAATCTCCCGAGCAATTGAAAGACCAAGTCCTGTGCCCGACTTACCGCGAGACTTGTCTGCCTTGTAGAATCGTTCAAAGATATGCCGGCAATCGTGGTCTGATATTCCTTCTCCTGTATCCCTAACACCAATCTCCAGTACAGTTTCTTGTTGATGGGCAAACACCTCAATGATACCGCCAGGTTTAGTAAATTTAAGAGCATTATCAATTAAAATAATTAGGATCTGCTCAATGCGATCCGGATTGGAAAATTGAGGTCTAAGTTCAGGAATTGAATCTGAAAACACTAAATCTATCTCCGCTTGTCGGCAAACTTCGAAATATTTTTCATACAGACTCTGTGCCACATCTTGGAAATTAAAATCCATCTTTTCCAGTGGTAATTGACCGGCTTGGATACGGGAAAGTTCCATCATGTCATCGATCAGACGAGAGAGGCGTACCGACTCATTCAGAATAATACTGTAGTAGCGCTGGCGATTCCTTTCGTCTTTGACCATGCCATCCTGAAGTGGCTCTATGAGAGCCCGCATTGCAGTCAAAGGAGTACGCAACTCATGGGAAATATTTGCTACATAATCCCGTCTGGTTTGCTCTAATTTTTCTGATTCAGTAATATCGCGGAATAATCCTACCGCACCAACTGTTTCATCTTCGGTATTTTGTAGCACTTCGATTTGAATTAAGAGAACCCTGTCAGCGACGCGGATTGTGCGCTGGCGGTGTCGATGTTCCTTTAAAACAGTACGGTAATCATTTTGTACTCGTTCGGGAAAAATATCTTTTAAATCAGGATGATATTTGGTCATGCTGACATTGAGCTGTTCATCTTTATCGTTTTCCTCCTCGAGACTTCCAGTAGTTGTATCAATATCATCAATGCCAAACAGTCGATAAACGGCTGGGTTAACATGGGTTATATTCATATTATGATCAACAGCGACAATGCCTTCAGTCAACCCGTCTAAAATTTGTTGAAGCCGATTCTTTTCAACTAGCAGAGCACTGATCGTTAAATTCAAGTCCGAAGCCAACTGATTGATGGCTTTTGCCAATTCGCCGACCTCACCTTTTTGTGCTGTGTCTGCCCGCAGGGTAAAATTTCCCTTGGACATGGCAATAGCCACATCCCGAGTTTGATTAATAGGCTTCAAGAACCGATTTGCTACCACAATGACAGGAATGACCATAATGAGAAATGCCAAGCATGAGGCCAAAATTAAAGCATAATTTAAGCTCGTATAACCTGCTTGCATCTCCGACATTGATTTCATAAGAAAAACTGCTGCTTCAACTGAAGTCGTCCCACTATATTGATCAGTTACTTCCACAGGATAACCGACAACCAGAATGCGACTTTCATGTTCATCGGCATTCAACGTAAAATCCACAGTTTTACCTGCCATTAGCACATCCTGGTAGCTGATCATTTCTCGTCTGGCTTCTTCCAGGAAATCCTCTTCAAACTCCGATTTCAACGGCGATTCTTGTACATAATTGATTTGGTTGCCAAAAATAAAAATGGTGACCGATGCATCAAGCATTTGAGAAGAAGTGGTAACTATGTCGTTGTATCGCACCGAAGAAATTCGCTGTTCGGTAAACAGAGAGGTCTGTTCAGATAAATACGACGCCCGATTGCGGAAGTCAGTGGTTATGCTATTGCGAAACAAGACATTGCCAATCAGTGAGTAAGAACCCACAGTCAATAATGCTGAGACAAGTATTCCAATAAAAGAAATATATAAAAATTGCCGCCTTAACGGACTATTCTTCATAACTTTGAAACCTCAAACTTATAACCGACACCATAGACCGTGATCAGCGCATAAGCTGTGTCTTCCGACGTCTGTATTTTCTGTCGTATGCGTTTGATATGCGTATCAATTGTGCGACTGCCACCATAATAATCATAGCCCCAAACTTTGTCGAGGATCTGTTCCCGATCCATGACTTGACCGGTGTGAGAAGCAAGCAGATACAAAATCTCAACTTCTTTGGGCGTAAAAGGAACAATCTCATCATTGACTTTGACTTGATATGTATCGAGATTGATATCTAACCCAGGAAAACTGATGTGTTGCCCAACATTTTTTTGTGGTTCCGTCATGCGACGTAGGATAGCTTTTATACGAGCAACGACTTCACGCGGACTGAAGGGCTTCACAATATAGTCGTCAGCGCCAAGTTCAAGACCAAGAATACGATCGATTTCTTCGCCTTTAGCCGTCAACATAATGATTGGAACATTACTGACGCGACGAATGTCTCGACATACTTCTGTACCAGATTTTTGGGGCATCATAATATCTAAAACTATTAAATCGTAATTTTTTTCACGAGCCATGCGTTCGGCTTCTAGACCATCATAAACAGAATCGTGTTCATAATATTCGTTATCTAGATAAAGACCAAGTGACTCGTGTACGACCGGGTCATCATCGGCAATAAGGATGCGAATAGACATTTTATTTCTCCCTCTAACATAATTCATCTATAATTATATAATACGCAAACTAAGGAGCTAAAGAGCAGTGAGTAAAAAACTTATAACGCCGGATCAGCCTTTTCAATATCATTATGCAGATCATAAACCACCAATTTCAATTATATACTTGGACAATCATATCGTCGCTGCCATTAAGCCACCCGGTATATTGTCACAAGCAGACCGCACCGGTGCCCCTGATATGCTCACGATTCTGAAGGGTTTTCTTAAAAATTACTATAACAAACCAGGTCAGGTTTTTTTAGGGCTGGTGCATCGACTGGATCGTCCCGTGGGGGGAGTTATGATTTTTGCTCGGACATCAAAGGCGGCCAGTCGTCTATCAGCTCAAATTAGAGAACGACAGATCACCAAGAGCTACTGTGCCATCGTACACGGTCGAGCGGAAAAGACCGCAGGGAAATGGAAGGACGCCATTCATCGCGACCGTTCTACAAAGATTAGTAGCACAGAAGACAAAGATGAATGGAATCGTTTACCCAAATCAATAGTCAATAATAACAGCGGGAAAGGCAGGACGGATAAGAACAAAATAGCTAAAATTGCAGAGCTATCATATCGAGTTATTAAATATCATGACGATACCAATCTTAGTCTCATGACTATAGATCTTCATTCCGGCCGCACGCACCAAATCCGTGTACAAGCGGCATCCCGCAATCTCCCAATCTATGGTGATCGCAAGTATGGAATTAGAGGAGACAAGGGCGACATCGCCCTTTGGGCAATGTCCTATGGATTTAAGCATCCGACAAAAGATGAGTTCATAACCTTAACGGCAGAACTACCTAAGTCATATCCTTGGTCACTTTTCCAATAAATTCTAATAGGAGGTTTCTTGTTCTATTGTTGAAGAATACGATTACTAAAGAGATGATAAAAAGTATTAGAAAATCTACCGATCAGATACGAACTGGAACGGACCAGCGGTTTGGCAGACACAGCGAGTAACGTTCATTATAATAATAAATGTAACTTAAATTATAAAAAATAAATTTATGAGGACTTCAGATGGGCAACGAAGAAAAAAAACGTGAAATGAATAATAAAAATCAATCTATTTTACTAGTCGATGGACACAGCATAATTAACAGAGCTTTCTACGGTCTGGGGCAGGCCACGCATTTTAGCAGCAGCGACGGTACACCGACGGGCGCAGTTTTTGGTTTTTTCAACATTTGCAGCCGTTACTTAAACGAATTGGAACCGTCCCATATGTGCGTCGCGTTCGATCGCCACGAACCTACTTTCAGACACGAAAAGTATGACGATTATAAAGGGACACGAAAACCCTTTCCCGAGGATTTAAAATTACAAATCCCTGTCGTCAAGGAAATATTGGATGCCATGGGCGTCCAGAGAATCGAGTTGCCAGGCTACGAGGCCGATGATCTGCTAGGCACACTTGCAAAATATTATCAAAAAGAAGGCTTTACCGTTTGGCTTCTTAGCGGCGACAGAGACAGCTTTCAAATTGTTGACGAACATATCACAGTTATCATGCCCGAAGGACGCCGTTTCGGCGGACAAGCTACATTCTATGATCCTGCTAAAGTCAAAGAGAAGTACGGCGTCACACCGCTAGAATATATTGATGTTAAAGCCATAATGGGAGACAAGTCAGATAACATCCCCGGAGTCGACGGGATCGGCGAAAAGGGAGCAACCCGACTCATTCAAACTTATGGATCTTTGGACAATGTTTATGCTCATTTAGAAGAACTTAAACCTGGCGAAAAGAAGCGGCTGACTTCTAGTAAAGATATGGCGCTACTATCAAAGGATCTTGTCACCATAAAATTAGATGTACCTATAGAAATTTCCTTATCCGATAGTTTAAGACCCAATCTAGATGAGACTCAAGCCTACGAAGCCCTTAAAAAGTATGACCTTAATAGTTTGATTAAAAAATATGGTCTTGAAGCCGAACACACCGATGAGGGTAAAAATATTCTAGCTGAGCTTGAAGTGCAAGAGTCGACCCCTGAGGCTTTGCTTACCCAACTAGCAGAAACAAAAATGCCAGCACGGGAAATGCCTTTGGACAGTCAAAACGACTTTAATTCAGAAACAGACAATGGAGATGTCGACGCTATATTAAGTACATTTAGTGACCCCATCCTAATCACTGGATTTTTTACCGCGAAGGATTCCGTCGACGACTTGCCTTTTAGTTCTTCCGATGACCTGGAACGGACGATTGCAGTGTCCTTAAAGCGGGGGGAATTGACGCAAGTTACAGCGGATCATGCTAGCATTGCCCAGTTATTCGAAGCCCTCTGTGAAAATGAAAGACCGCTCCTCGGCCACAACTTAAAGCGTTGGTTTCGATTTTTCGACCGAGCGCCCAAACAAATTCCATTTGATGTGGAGACTGGTGCGTATTTATTAAACGAAGGCACGGGCAAACAATTAAAATTAGAAAAACTTGCAGAAAGGATCGGCATTGTTCCCTTTGATGAAAGTGATGCCAAGCAAACAGCGGCACTAATTTATTATTTGTTCGATAATCAATTCAAAGCTATAAAAGAAAGGGATCTGGCTTGGCTGACTTTTGCAGTCGATATGCCACTAATTCCTGTTTTAGGTCGCATGGAAGCCGCAGGCTTCACTGTGGATAATGATAGATTAACGGAACTTTCCAAAAGCTATGAAAATGAGATCACCGAATTAGAAAAAACGATCCACGATTATGCCGGCAAATCTTTTAATATTAATTCACCGAAACAATTGGCTGAAGTGCTCTATGAAGATCTAGGGCTTCCCACAGGCAAACGCAACCCCAGTAAACAGTACTCTACAGACATGGAGGAGATGGAGCGACTGCTCCCCCAACATCCCATCATTGAACGGATCATGCGATATCGCCAAATTACCAAACTAAAATCCACATTTATCGATGGGTTGGGCAATTATATTCGTAAGGACGGTCGCATCCATTGTCACTTTAATCAAAATCTGACTGCCACAGGTCGACTTAGTAGCTCAGATCCTAATCTCCAGAACATCCCAATTAGAGATGCAGAGGGCAGGGAGGTGCGGAAGGCCTTTGTCGCTCCTGAGGGATACGTGTTAATCGATGCCGACTATTCTCAAATCGAACTGCGCCTGCTTGCCCATCTCGCTGGCGATGAAGTCATGATTAATGGTTTCAAAGAGAATAAAGATATTCATAAACTAACGGCGTCCACAATGTTTGACGTCCCTTTGACAGAGGTTGACAGCGATATGCGTCGAGCTGCCAAGACCGTTAACTTTAGCATCATCTATGGTGTCAGCGACTATGGACTGTCGAAGGACTTAGACGTCACCGTCAAAGAAGCTCGCAACTATATCAATGGATACTATAAACAATATGAAGGCATCAGAACTTATTTAGATAAGCAAATTGCGCAAGCAAAAGAACTAGGTTATGTAGAAACCATGTTTGGTCGACGCCGCTATATCCCTGAACTTAAGGCCAAGAGCCGAAATCAACGCATGTTTGGTGAGCGTGTTGCCATGAATACGCCTGTTCAAGGCACGGCAGCTGATATCATTCGCTTGGCAATGATCGTCGTGGAAAACCGCTTGCGCGCCGCAAACTTAGAAAGTCGATTGATTTCCCAGGTACATGACGAATTAATTATCGAAGCGCCAGAGCAAGAAGCCGAGACAGCGGCAAACATTCTTAGAGACAGCATGGAAAATGTAGTTTCATTATCTGTACCTCTGTTGACAAGTTTAAATATAGCGGACAACTGGTTTGCGACGGAATAGGAGGAAGATGTGTTCATTGTTGGAATTACCGGCGGCATAGGCTGTGGCAAAACGACTGTAGCAAAGGCTTTTGCTGACCGCGGCATAACGGTATTGGACGCTGATGCCATTTCCCGTGAAGTGACAGAACCAAAGGGAGAAGCTCTGCCCCAAATAGCCGAAGCCTTTGGTCCTGAAGTATTTAATGAGGAGGGTGGTCTCGACAGAGAAAAGATGGCTGCCATCGTTTTTCGAGATCGCAACCAAGTTGACCGGCTCAGCCGCATCATCCACGAAGTTGTCCTAGATATGATTAGTAAGGGTATCGACAATTTGACGCGCAAAAAAGAAAAAGTTGTCATCCTTGACGTGCCCATCCCCGTTAAAAAAGGATTTGTTGATCGGTGTGATTTTATAATTGTCGTATGGGCTGATCACGCGATTCGCCTTGAACGGCTGGCGGAGCGGGGAATGGATGCCGAGGAAGCTGAGCGTCGGATGCTCATGCAAATGACAGAAGAAGAGTATACTAACTTAGCGGATCAAGTTTTTTATAATAATGATGGCATCGATCTCATCGATCAGTTTGTCGATGAATTTATAAAAAAAGAGCTGAACCCTCGAGGTATTCAGCTCCCTAATTAAATATAAGAAATCTTAAATATTTAATCTTAAACATTAAAGCGGAAAAGGACGACGTCTCCGTCTTGCATAACATACTCTTTGCCTTCGGAGCGGACCAGTCCTTTCTCTTTTGCTGCGACCATAGAACCTGCAGCAATCAAATCATCGTAAGTGATAACTTCTGCCCGGATAAATCCTCGCTGAAAGTCTGAGTGAATTTTACCTGCTGCCTGAGGGGCTTTAAGTCCCTTTGTGATCGTCCATGCGCGCACTTCGTCTTCGCCGACTGTAAGGAAAGAAATCAGTCCTAGCAGCCGATAACCGGCAGCAATAATTTTGTCTAGACCTGACTCAGCAAGTCCCAGATCTTCCAGAAAATCTGCCCGCTCATCTTCTTCGAGGGCGGCAATTTCTTCTTCAATTTCAGCGCTAACCGAGACCCATTCAGCTTCCTCAGAAGCAGCAATATCGGCAACTTGTTTGACATGAACATTGTTTTCGTCATTACCTATATCAGAGTCAGAAATATTGGCCACATATAGGACGGGCTTAGCTGATAAAAGATTTAATTCTTTTGTAAATTGTCTTTCTGAATCATCGATCTCAACTGTTCGGGCAGATCGTCCTGCTTCGAGCACACCCATAATTTTTTCATAAAATTTCACTTCTGCAAGCAACGTTTTATCACCGCTTTTGGCAGCTTTTTTAGTTTTCTCTATGCGGCGTTCTAAATACTCTATATCAGAAAAAATTAATTCTAAATTAATCGTATCAATGTCTCTGGCTGCATCGGCCTTACCGGCTACATGAATTACATTTTCATCCTCAAAACAACGTACAACATGAACAATGGCATCAACTTCGCGGATATTTGCCAAAAACTGGTTACCTAGACCTTCTCCCTTGCTTGCCCCCGCTATAAGCCCTGCAATATCAACAAATTCAATGACTGCTGGCAATACTTTGCGCGGCTGATACATCTCTGCTAAAACAGTTAACCGTTCATCTGGCACAGCCACCGTGCCAACATTAGGTTCAATCGTACAGTATGGATAATTAGCACACTCGGCTCCTGCCTGAGTGATTGCATTAAATAACGTACTTTTGCCGACATTCGGCAGGCCTACTATTCCTAATTTCATAAAACCATCTCCTGGAAAATAATCATCAATACAAAACTAAATTCTATCATAAGGTTTCGAATTGTCACGATGACAACTGTTGAAAACTATGCTTTTTGTTGATTATTTTGGATGTTTGTTAAAAATTGTTGAAAAGATGATCCATTTTCTAGTTTTAAGTGTCGGATCATAGAGGTAGTCCCGAACAGTGGATTTCCCAAAGATGTTATCAGGAGGTGCAGATTGGAAAATGCCATCTTCATTCCCGAACCTGCCATAATCAACCGACCACTTAATAGTGCGCCTCGTTACGGATATGTGACCAGCGCAAAACTTGAAGGCATTGCCGGACAGGTTATAGGCATTGAAGCAAGTATAACTACCGGTTTGCCTATAACAAAAATTGTAGGCATGGCTGACCAAGCAGTACGGGAAGCAATGAATCGAATCAGAGCCGCTTTAGTCTATGCTGGCGAGACGCTTCCGAGGGGGCGCATTACCATCAACCTGCGACCGGGCTGGTTGCCGAAGGGTGGAACTGGATATGATCTCCCTATTGCTCTGGCAATTATAACAGCTGTCAATGGCAATAGCGGTGTTGGGTCAATAGGAGCAGTGGGTGAATTGTCACTACAAGGAGATATTCTTCCCGTGCAAGGATTATTGCCACAAGTGCAAGCAATTTATCGAGAAGATGTATCATATATTTTTGTCCCTGCAAGCAATATAAGTGAATTGGTCAGTCTAGATGACCCGCGTATTCTAGGCATAGAACACCTTAAAGAAGCATTAGAAATCATTCGCTCTCAAGAACGATTTCCTGCGGTAGCAGAAGATAGAGCCCAGAAGAGGATACGCCAGCGCAAGTTAGATCAAAATAATCGATTTGAGCCAATTAACTTGCCTGGGACATTAAGACCTAATTTATATTTACGGGACTTACCCGGTCAACGCATGGCTATTCGCGGTTTAACAGCCGCCTGCGCAGGTGGACACCATACGCTATTAATAGGCAGTCCAGGCTGCGGTAAAACGGTCTTAGCTGGATTCGCAGGTGCGCTTATGCCACCACTCGAAAAAAGTGTCAGTACAGAATTACTATCGATTTATAGTGCCGCCGGTCTTTTAAACAAAGTTGCATCAACTCGTTATTATCCACCGATCCGTCACCCGCATTACACCATCAGTGTACCCAATCTGATCGGTGGTGGTATTAATCCCAAGCCTGGCGAAATCAGTCTTGCCCACGGAGGTATTTTATTTATAGATGAAATCACATCTGCTGCGCCAGCAACTTTATCTGCGATGCGGCTGCCCCTTGATATTGGTTACATCGAATTGATCCGTCAGTACCGCAGTTACAAATTTCCATGCCAGTTTATCTTAATCGGAGCGGCCAATCCTTGTCCTTGTGGCAATTTACTCGACCAAGACAACCAAACTAAGTGTCTTTGTAGCTCTGGCAGTATAACTCATTATCATCGCAAACTTGAAGGTGCCTTTGCAGATCGCATCGACATACGTATCGAAGTGCACAAATTATCATCCAACGACCTAGAGTTGACCTTAAAAAAAGCCAACTGGATTCCCGTGGACAAGTTGCAAAATCAGGTTATTGAAGCTAGAGCTATGCAACGCAGACGTAACGGTGTAAACATAAATCAAACCACCATTTTAAATAGCAACCTACCTACTGACGTACTGCCTGAAAAACTTCAATTGTCAAAAGATGGTAAACGGCAAGCAGTAAGATATGCGAAACTCCTAAATCTATCGATTCGATCATTTTATAAATTACTGAGATTAGCTCGTACATTCGCTGATTTGGATGGATCTAACGCAATTGAAACCATACACTTGGCTGAAGCATTACAGTACAAGCAAAGTCAGAATTAGAAAGGGCTCATATTGCAACGATGAACCGCATCGAAGAAGGATTTAAACTACGAACTGAAAACAAAATAATTGGAGCAGCACGTATAGAATTTGCCTTACGTCAAGTTAAAGTGCCGCGACGACTTATGGTACGGCGTCTTATTGAAACTGAGACAGATTTTGATCAATTCAGTGATCGCCATCAAGCAGCAGGTAACTTACCTGATTTAAATATAGGAGCTGATATCGAATCAGCCTTTCGAAACGCCCTATCTAGTACTTGTTTTGAAAATAAAATTGTTGATATTTTAAAAAAGGCTGAAAAATCGAATATAAATATCATTTCGCCTACAGACCGGTACTATCCCAAAAATTATTTAAACTTGTATTCACCGCCATTATTTCTCTCTGTCATTGGATCCAAACTTAATATATTGAAAAAATCAAATATTATAACGGTCATCGGCAGCAGAAGACCCTCTCCCTATGGAAAAGGAATCACGCAGCGGTTTGTCAGTGAATGGTCTGCTCTTGGCGTCACTATTTGTTCTGGATTAGCAAGAGGCATTGACGGTCTGGCTCATGAAGCAGCTTTGAACGAGGGGGGCAATACCGTCGCCATCCTCGGCTGCGGACCCGATATTGTCTATCCTGCAGATAATGAAAATATTTACAACGATATAAAAGAAAACGGTTTAATAGTTAGCGAGTATCTTCCCGGTACGCCACCTCGAAGACAACATTTTCCCGCTCGCAATCGCCTGCTCAGCTCGCTCGGTCGCTGCTTAATTGTCGTTGAAGCGACGCGTCGCAGTGGAACTATGATTACAACCGACTTCGCATTAGATCAAAGCATTCCCGTCCTCGCCGTACCAGGAAATATTAATTCACCCGCCAGTCAAGGAACGAATCGTCTCATCCAAGACGGCTGTGATGTTCTGTTAGAGCCAGCAGATCTGATTCCCTATTTAGATATCGAAGCCTTAGGATCAGGCAACGACGTATATAATGAAACCTATCACACTAATTTCTGCAATACTGAAACAGCGCAAGGCATTTCTCAAGAGGCTGAACATATTCTGTCCTATCTTGCAGCAGGTCCTCTTTACATAGAAGATTTAAAAGAATTTAGCAATTTGGATTCTGATAAATTTTATTACTGGTTGACTGAATTAGAATTAGTGGGCAAAATAGCAAAACAAGCAGGGCGCTATTATCGTTGTCAGTGATCCATGCATTTGACAAGATGACTGCTTGACTGTTAGTTTTTTACGTGATATCAAAAATTAAATGATTTATTCTTACCGTGTCAGTAAATAAGGAAATAGCATGAATAAGAATTTAGTAATTGTAGAATCTCCAGCAAAAGCTCGCACAATTGGACGTTATTTAGGCGATGAGTATGAAATAACCGCTTCAGTCGGTCACATTAGAGATTTGCCCCAGTCGACCATAGGTGTCGACGTGAAAAATGACTTTAAACCCCGCTATATAACAATGCGCGGAAAAAATAAAGTCATCAAAGAAATCAAAAAATTAGCTGAAAATGCCGAACAAATTTATATCGCAACCGACCCAGATAGAGAAGGGGAGGCAATTGCCTGGCATATTGCAAACATTTTAAAAATTGATCCAGATTCGCCGTGTCGTGTAACATTTAATGAAATTACCGAAAAGACGATAAAACAGGCCATTAAAGATCCACGCAGTATAGATATGGATTTGGTCAATGCGCAACAGGCGAGACGGATTTTAGACCGTCTAGTTGGATACGAATTGAGTCCTATTCTATGGAAAAAGATAAAAGTTGGTCTGTCTGCTGGACGGGTACAATCCGTTGCAACCCGCATGTTAGTAGAACGAGAAGAAGAAATTGAGAAGTTTGTACCAGAAGAGTACTGGTTATTAAATGTTTTATTAGAAACTAATAAAAAGGAGACATTTAAGGCCCGCTACCACGGTTTCTTGAATGAGAAAAATAAGGTATCCACACGTAAATTAGCTAATAAAGAAGAAACCGATCAAATATTAGCGGACATCAAAGACCAACCCTTTACTGTACATGAAGTAAAGAAGGGTACTCGTAAAAGACAGCCATCTGCTCCTTTTACAACAAGTACACTGCAACAAGAAGCGGCTCGTAGGATCAATTTTTCATCGCGCAAAACCATGAGCATCGCTCAGCAACTTTATGAAGGTGTAGACCTGCCCGGATTAGGACCCACAGCGTTGGTTACTTATATAAGAACTGACTCTGTCCGTGTCTCTAATGATGCCATCGACCAAGCAAGGAAGATGATTGAAAGGGATTTCGGGACAGATTACCTGCCTAAATCTCCGCGCACATACAAAAATAAAAATGCTGCTCAAGATGCACACGAGGCCATTCGCCCATCACACTTTAGTCAGCCACCCGAAAAAATTCGAGATATGTTGAGTTACGACCAGTATCGACTTTATAAACTGATTTGGGATCGCTTTATAGCTTCTCAGATGGTACCAGCTAAAATCAACACTTTGACTGTGGATACCCTATGTAACGAGCATTTGTTTCGTTCCCGCGGTGAGCAAATTATTTTCCCAGGTTTTTTAAAGATTTACGAAGACATAAAATCTGAAAATAAAAAAGATGACGATGACCTAGAAACGAATAAAAATATCCCGGATCTTGAAAAAAATGAATCTCTCAAGTGTATAGATCAAGAAGCTCTGCAGAAATTTACTCAGCCGCCGGCTCGATATACAGAAGCATCACTGATCAAAGCAATGGAAGAATATGGTATCGGAAGACCTTCCACTTATGCACCTACCATCTCAACTATTCTTGATCGAAGCTACGCTGAAAAAGATAAGAGACAGTTGATACCAACTGAACTTGGTAGAATTGTTACAAATATGCTTAGAGACAATTTTGATCAATATATTAATGTGAAATTTACTGCCAAGATGGAAGACGGATTAGATACAGTGGAAGCGGGTGATCAAGATTGGGTTAATCTGTTGCATTCATTCTATCCTGGTTTCCACGAAGCAATCGAAGCAGCAGATGAAAACATAAAAAAATTAGTAATAGAACCGAAATATATTGATGAAGCCTGCCCAGAATGTGGAGGCAAATTGCAAATCAAAGATGGTCGTTATGGTCAATTTATAGCCTGCTCCAACTTTCCTGATTGTAAATACACAAGAAGTATTGTTCAGGAAACAGATTCACACTGTCCCAAATGTAGCTCTCCTGTGGTCGGGAAAAAATCCCGCCGCGGCAGCATTTTCTACGTATGTGACAAGAGCAAAGATCCTGAATGTGATTTTATTAGCTGGGATTTACCGATAGATGGTAAAAATTGTTCAACTTGTGGCTCATACATGGTACAAAAACGATTCCGAGGAAGACTGTTTGAAAAATGCAGCAATAAAGATTGTCCTACCAATAAAAAGAAATCAACGAGTAAATCAAAATCAAAAAAGTCGACCGATAATAAAAATAAAAACAATAAAAGTCATACAAATTGATAAGCATCACAAAAAATTGTCCAAGACTTACTTAAGTAATGATAGAGGTTAAACGATATGGGAACTCCCGTTGTCACCGTCATTGGAGCCGGACTCGCTGGCTCTGAAGCCGCCCTACAAATCGCCCGTTTAGGAGTACGGGTTCGCTTGATTGATATGAAACCGGGAGCATTTACACCTGCTCACACTAATCCTAATTTCGGCGAATTGGTATGTAGCAATTCACTCCGAGGAGCTGCATTAGAGAATGCCGTAGGATTATTGAAGGAAGAATTAAGACGCCTTGGTTCGGCACTCATTGCTATTGCCGATGAGTGCAAAGTTCCTGCTGGAGGTGCCCTCGCCGTAGATCGGGAAATTTTTGCCGAAAAAATCACCTATTCTATAATGAACCACCCTTTGATAGATGTTATTGAAGAGAAAATTGATGACCTACCAACTTCGGGCATCAATATAATAGCTACCGGTCCCTTGACAGAAGGTAATCTATTTGCCTCTATCAAGACAAAGTTAAATATAGATGAACTGCATTTTTTTGACGCAGCTGCTCCCATTATTACAGAAGATTCCATCAATTATGATGTAGTTTTTCGCCAATCTCGTTATGACAAGGGTGATGCCGATTATCTCAATTGTCCTCTTGACCGTGACACTTACGAGCAATTTTGGCAGGAATTGATTCATGCAGATTTAGCAGATGTTCACGATTTTGATAAAGAGACAGTGTTTGAAGGATGTATGCCCGTCGAAACTATGGCCAAGAGGGGGCACGATACCCTTCTTTTTGGGCCTTTAAAACCAGTTGGATTAAAAGATCCTAAAACAGGAAAACAACCATTTGCCTGTGTACAGTTAAGGCAAGACAATAGGATCGCTTCATTATATAATTTAGTGGGTTTCCAAACCCGTTTAACTTTTGGAGAACAGCGGCGAGTATTTCGTATGATTCCAGGTCTGGAACAAGCTGAATTCGTCCGCTATGGTGTCATGCATCGAAATACTTTTTTAAATTCTCCCAAACACTTAACTCCAACTTACAGTGTTAAAAATAGACCAGATCTATATATAGCCGGTCAGATGACAGGTGTAGAGGGCTATGTCGAATCTATGGCTTCGGGTTTTGTGGCGGGGATTAACGCCGCCTATTTAGCTCTAGACAATGGACGCGTGTTTTGCCCTGACGACGAAACAATGATTGGTGCCCTGGCGCACTATATTTCTGATCCTCGTGTCAATGACTTTCAACCGATGAACGCAAACTTTGGACTGATTGCACCTTTAAAGCAAAGAATACGCAAGAAAAGAGAGCGAAATTTAGCATATGCGGAGCGAAGTCTCACTAAAATTGCTGCTAGCTTTCCAGATCTATTAATTAGTAAATAATTCTTCAAAATTTTATCCTTTAAAGGGGTAAGCGATTTTCCAGCCAGATAATACGCAAATATTTGTTTAGTGGGTTTAAACCTTAAGTTCTAAAATTATATATAAAATTGGCTGACCCACCTTGAGTCAGCCAATTAAATTCATCTAGAATCAGGTTTTCGTGTGATCAACACATCTTATTTGTTGACAGACGCACTTTCGATGAGATCATCCATATGATATAAGCCGGGCTTTTGTGAATTTAAATACAACGCAGCCGAGACAGCACCACGCGCAAATATTTCTCTGGATTGAGCAGAATGGCTAAGTTTTATAACTTCATCGCCTCCCGCCAAAATCACGTCATGTTCACCTACAATGGTACCTCCACGTATAGCTGAGATACCAATTTCATTATCTTTTCTTTTTTCACGAATGGACTCACGCTCATACCGATAGAAAACGTCATCATTTAAAACCGATTTGATTGCATCGGCAATCATAATAGCTGTACCTGAAGGTGCATCTAATTTCTGATTATGGTGAGCTTCAATAATTTCAATATTAAAATCTGGATATAATGTACGAGCCGCAGTCTTAGCTAAGTGAATTAGAATGTTAATGCCTAGCGACATATTGGCAGAAGTAAATACAGGAATAGATTTAGATAATTCATCGATCTGTTCGCTTTCCGCCACTGAAAATCCCGTTGTCGCTATGACGAGGGGTTTAGCATTGCGCTCACTCAGAGCAATCAAGTTAGGCAAATTCTTAGAATTACTAAAGTCGATAACAACATCATAATCAACATCAACCTCATCAGTTGAGGTGAAAACTGGGTAACTCATATTAGTTTTACCTACTTGATCAAAACCTCCAACGATCTGGCAATCCTCGCGAGCCGAAACAACTTGACTGATTACATTACCCATACGACCACAACAGCCGGATAAGAAAATATTAACCATTTTAAACTCCATCTCAATAAATACTTAAATTAGATATGCTTTAAAATCCTTAAATTAATTTGTAATCTTTAAGGACTTGCTGCAAATGCTCCCGGGCTAATTCAGACATGCTGTAGAGTGGTAAACGACAATCGCCAACTTCTAGACCCATGATATTCATTGCTTCTTTGACTGGAATGGGATTGACATCTGAGAAGAGAGCCTTGATTAAGTTAGTAAGTCCAATCTGTTTGCTTGCAGCCGTAGTTAGATCACCGTCAAACCAACTGTGGGTCATAGCGACCATCTCTTCTGGCCAAACATTTGCAGCCACTGAGATAACACCTTTTCCACCCATAGAAAGAAGGGGAACCACAAGACCATCTTCACCGGAATAAATATCAAAGCGATCACCACAGCGGGCAAAAGTCTCAGCCACCTGGTGAATGTTACACTCTTTAATCGCCTGAATGTTCTCCACATCGGATAGAGCCTCATATGTCTCAGGAGCAATATTTAAATTAGTGCGCGAAGGCACATTGTATAAAATGATCGGTACATCGACTGCCGCTGCTGTAGCCTTGAAATGTTCAATTAGTCCACGCTGATTCGTCTTATTATAGTAAGGTGTGACACAAAGTAAAGCGTCCGCACCGACTTTCTGGGCATTCTGAGACAATCTAATGCCGTGAATAGTATCATTACTGCCTGTACCCGCTATGACTGGTACGCGTTTTGCAGTAATTTCAACTGCATGCCGGATCACATCTATATGTTCCTCATCCGGTAATGTGGACGCTTCGCCTGTCGTGCCACAGATAATAATTGCATCAATCCCTTTGTCTATCTGCCAATTGATTAATTCTGTCAATTTATCATAATCAACACCGGTCTCTGTGAATGGCGTCACGATAGCGACGCCGGCGCCACGAAATAATTCTTGTCTAGGCATATTAACCTCCTGGTGCTCAACTAAAATTTATAATTATACTGTATATTAACACTATTCTGACAAAGTATGAATACCAAACCTTGTACAATAAATAATAAATGCAAATTTTTTATAAGTAGACTATGATGTGACAAAAGAAATAATTTAATAAACTATGTCTAGATTTGCAAATTTGTTCATAATTTATCATTATAATACATACTGAATATTTACAAAAAAGGTTATTCAACAAAATTGTTTAACTTGAACACTAAACTATATCAAAAGCTTGATATTAGCACAGGGAGGAATTAAACTTGTCTAGCGAATTCGCTGAAAGCAAAATTTTGTCTCCTGAACCATCGGTTCAAAATAAAAAACGAAAAGTTGTACTGATTAGCGGTGGCTCAGGTGGGATTGGTAGAGCAACCGCGAATCAATTCGCTGATCTTGGCTTTATTACATACGAAGTTAGCCGCAGTGGAACAGACCGACCAGGCATCAAACATATTACCGGTGACGTAACTGTCAAAGAAGATATGGAGCGAGCGGTTGCCATGGTCATGGCTGAAGCGGGTCGCTTAGATATTGCCATCAGCAACGCAGGATACGGCATAGCTGGACCGATCGAAACCACTTCAGAGTCTGACGTAAAAATGCAGTTTGACGTAAATTTTTTTGGTGCTGTTCATTTTATTCAGGCTGCTTTACCTGCACTGAGGACAAGTGGCGGTGGTCGCATCCTCGTAACATCTTCGGTAGCTGCAGTGACCCCCATTCCATTCCAATCATTTTATACCTGCACAAAAGCATCGTTGAATCAATTAGTCCTCTGCCTAAACAATGAATTGAAGCCATTTAATATTCAATGTGTCGCTCTCATGCCGGGAGATACCTGCACGACATTTACAGATCATCGTTGTTTAACAGTTGCTGAAGAAGACCCAATTTATGGCAATAGGGCAATCAATTCAATACGCAAAATGGAAAATGACGAGCGATGTGGCAGCGACGTCGAACCATTGGCTCGTCGCATCGTTAAATTAACAACTCAAAAAAGAACACCCAAACCTGTTCAAGGTTTTGGACCAGGGTATCGGACGCTTCTCTTTTTAGCAAAGATTTTACCAGTTCGCCTAATGAATGGGATTTTATACAAACTATATGCGAAATCTTAGTAGAATTTTTATGTATAAGAGAAGTTATCATAATACACAAAAAAATAACAGAAGAATTGTGCTTTTTATCATATAGTTATATATTAAATAACGAACTATGAGAAAATTTACATGATGTATATTAGAAAAGAAATAAAATATATAATTATACTGTTTTAGAGAAAAACAAGATTAGTATATGGCAACTCAAAACCAAAGCCCCCCATTCGTAGGGACTCTCAAAGGAGAATAAAGATGGATTTATTTCAAAAGTGTTATGACTATAAACGCGTTGATATGGCTAAGGCATGGTCTATATATCCTTATTTCCACGAACTCAATTCCGGACAATCGGATGTTGTTGAAATGGAAGGCCGACGCACAATTATGTTGGGCTCAAATAACTACTTGGGATTGACCAGTGATCCCCGGGTCAAGGAAGCTGCAATAAAAGCAATCGAAGAATATGGAACGGGGTGTTCTGGTTCACGATTTTTAAATGGTACATTAGATCTCCACGTGCGCTTTGAAGAAGATCAGGCAGAATTTTTACAAAAAGAGGCCTGCTTAACTTTTTCGACTGGATTCCAATCTAATCTATCAATTATTTCATCTATGACAGGGCGCAACGACGCTATTATTTCTGACGCATTTAATCATGCAAGTATTGTCGATGGTATGCGCCTGTCATTTGCCAAACAATATAAATATCCGCACAGCGATATGGGAGAATTAGAGCGACTTCTGAATAAATGTCGTGAGCGTGGTCAAGGAAAAGGCGGCGATGGCGGTGGTATTTTGATCGTAACCGATGGCGTCTTTAGTATGGAAGGTGATATCTGCGATCTGCCCAATATCGTCAGGCTAGCAAAAGAATATGGTGCTAGGATTCTGGTTGACGATGCCCATGCATTAGGTGTCCTTGGAGAGAGAGGAGCTGGAACAGCAGAATACTTCGGACTCGTGGACGAAGTTGATTTAATCATGAATACATTCTCCAAAAGTTATGCTTCGTTAGGCGGTTGTGTCGCCGGTGAAGCTAAAGTCATTGAATACATAAAGCACGTGGCCAGACCCTTTATCTTTAGCGCGAGCTTACCTCCAGGACAAATTGCAGCGGCACACGAAGCACTGCGAATTTTAAAATCAGAACCTGAACGTGTCTCTCGTATTCATGAGTTGACAGCTGATGTCAAAGCGCGATTAAAAGAACTGCCACACGTCGAAATTCGAGAAAGTAACAACGATATCGTGCCTATTATTCCAATCAAGACGGGCACTGTTGTACAAACCTTATATATAAGTAAACTCTTACTCGAGGCTGGCGTCTATGTGAACCCAGTGCTGCCGCCAGCCGTACGTGAAGGCGAATGTCTGTTGCGAACCAGTTACACGGCCACTCAGTCACCTGAACTTATACACGAAGCAATAGAAATTATCGGCAATGTCTTTGCGTACGCAAAAGAAAATCCTTTGCCAGATGAAATTAGAAATACCGATCTATAAATTCATTTAAAAAGTACATTATTTAATAAATAATTCTAATTAAAACCTTAGTTGTGAGCCATTTGATCAAGCAATCTATTCAAGGATGCTGTAATTTCTCTCACATCTAAGGTTTTTTATTTTATCAAACTATAATGCTCGGAGTACTATAATTAATTTCTAAATTGTACTTCGATCACAAATTTTGTTATTTGCACAGTTTTTTATCATATTCATTAACTTTTTATGTTAATATCGCACTAAAGAGTTTCGAAACTAATTGATATTCGTCAGGAGGCGCGCAAATACCTGATGTCTATGTGTGACTTTGCATGTGCAAAGGTCTTGTAATATCCAACTCAATATAAGGAGCTAAAAAATGAAGAACGGATTATTCTATGAACTGGAGCAAATAGGTTTAGTTGCTGCAGATGCTAAAGCAATGGCCAAAAATTATGAAGAAATATTGGGTATTGGACCATGGAACTTTCTAGAATTTAAATTATCACCAGATGAAGAGCAGAAGACCGTCATCGCTTCCGGAAAAATTAAAGATGTAGAACTAGAAATTATTGAACCACACAGCGATAAAGTTATTCACACTAAATTTTTGGAAGATAATGGACCTGGATTACATCATCTTTTATTCCGCTGTGATGATATGGACAAAGCCAGTGCATACCTAATTGAAAAGGGCTTAGAAGTTCTCGAAGACATCAAACTGGGTTCGGTTCGCTGGATGTATTTTGACGGTCGCGAATTATTCGGCGCCATTATAGAAGTTCACGATATGGGAGATCTTGCTTAAATATTCATTTTCCAACGAAATATTATTTGATAATTTAACGTACAGATACTTCTAGAATGCTTTAAGGAGTACGTATTATGAAGGCTGTTGTAAAAACACAAAGTGGAAAGGGATTTTTAGAGTTTCAAGACGTCCCAGAACCCGAACCGACGGGATTTGAAATGAAAGTGAAAGTACACTACGCACCAATCTGCGGTTCAGATTTAGGAGTCTGGAACGGATTTGAACCCGTACCTTGGGGATGGCCCTGTGTCGTCGGACACGAATTTAGCGGCACAATAGAATCGATGGGTCCTCTTGCAAAAGGATTTGAAATAGGTGATCGCGTCGTCGCTCGCACACTCAAGGATTTTTGTGGACATTGCCACTCTTGCCTACAGGGGCGACCAGATAAATGTCCAAATGGACGCCATAGCATCGGTTTCAATACAAACGGTACACTCACTGATTATGTTTTAATCGATTCTCGAATGGCTTTTAAACTCCCAGACCACATCGATATGCTCGCAGCTTCCGCCATCGAGCCGACGGCTGCCACGGTCCGAGCAGTCTTTGAAATTGCCCGGGTGAAAGCAGGAGATACGGTTGCCATTATGGGAGCAGGTAGCATCGGACTAATGGTGCTGCAAGGTGTTAAAGCTTGCGGTGCAAAAGCTATATTAATTGATCTGTCGAGCGCAGCCCACAACTTAGAGGTTGGTAAAGAATTGGGTGCCGATTATATCATTGAAAATGATAAGTGCAATTCAATTAAAGAAGTCCGCCAATTGACCAAAGGTGTAGGTGTCGACATCGGTTTTGAATGTGCCGGTCATGCTTCTACAATATCCCAACTGTTGCTAATGATAAAATCTTCAGGTTCTATGGTAGAGGTAGCCGTGCCCACCGAAGAGGGAGGACCTAAAATAAGCACTTATAGCCTCGCTTGTATGCAAGAAATTCAAATTCTATCTGCCTTTGATGCCCATATGAGCACATGGATAAAAACGATGGAATTAGTTTCAGATGGAGTGATTGATCCTGGTGTATTGATGTCAAAAGTTTATCCACTGGATCAGTTCTTTGAAGTGTTAGAAAACAAGGATCCCACTGTAATCAAACCTGTATTTTCCCCTTTACTTAAAGAGTAGTTGTAAAATTTAATTCGTCAAAAAGCTGTTTCAAGATAATAATTGATCTAAATAATTTCTATCAACTTGCAACAGCTTTTTGATTTATTCACAAACAAGAAATAAGTTACCCATGGTGCTGCGAACATATAATCGTTTTCAGCTTTTTATTAATTAAGGTCATATTGCACAAATTTTTAATTGAAACCGACGTAAAATTATAATATGCACACATATATTTGCAGTTTCTTTAGTCGGTGGACACAATGAAATTTATTTAACGACTCGATAGAATTAAATCAATGAGACTACTTTATATTTAAAAAATTAATAAAAATTTCATCCAACTGATTCCCAAAATATAAGATTAAGGAGCAGACCATGACCAAAGAAATCAAAAAACCAGCATTAATTGGCGGTGGTGTAATCGGCACACAGATTGCTTATCAAATGGCATTTAGAGGATTTGATGTTCACGTTTACGACATTAATGACGAAGCTGTTGCCCGTTCCAAAAAGCAAGTGGACGAAACTGCACTTTTATACCAAGAAGATCTCGGTGTTAGCCAAGAAGAAACTGACGCTGCCAAGGCAAGAATGACCTACTATACAGATTTAGCCGAATGTGTCAAAGATCGCGATTTTGTCGTTGAAGCAATTATCGAAGATGTGGGCGCTAAGAAAGACATTTTCTCAAAATTATCTGAACTCTGCCCCAAGGAAACCATCTTTGCTACAAATAGCTCTACATTCATTCCCAGTCAATTAATTGACGCAGTGGATCGCCCCGAGCGTTTCCTTGCATTCCACTTTATGATTATGATTTGGCGTAATAAACAATGTGACGTTATGATGGGACCGAGCACCGATCCAGAGGTCTTTGATGCCGTCGTTCGTTTCGGTGAAGCGATGGATTTAAAAGTTCTCCGCATCAAAAAGGAACAACCTGGTTATATCATCAACAGCTTACTCATTCCCTTGCTGGATGCAGCGCTTGATTTACTAGCAAGAGGAGTGGCTTCTCCGGAAGACATCGATTATACATGGAAAGTCGGTACAAAAGCAGCCGTTGGTCCTTGTGTTATGATGGATCGTATTAATTTGAAGACTGTATATTATACATTTAATTCCATCTATGAAAAGACAAAAGCTGACAAATATAAGACGATCGTTGATTATGTGAAGACTAACTTCATTGACCAAAATAAGTTTGGTATGGAGTCAGGTGAAGGATTCTATAAATATAATTAAGAAACTAAGGTGAACCCTCTTATTAATACACGAACTGTTTCTTATTCCATGGGACAGCGATCGGCATGGGTCGCTGTCCTTTAAATAATACAAGCAATGTACCTTGACAATCTTTAAAATAAGAA
>JAAYOA010000150.1 GCA_012520525.1 Clostridiaceae bacterium
AACCCTGTCAGGTCCGGAAGGAAGCAGCAGTAAGCGATTCCCCACATGTGCTGCGAATCTGTCTGTGTTCGGCTTCAGTTAAGTGGTGATATCTTTTTTATGCAAATTGGAGGTTTTAAATGGCCCATATTGCACTGTATAGAAAATGGCGACCGCGAACTTTTGATGACGTAGTCGACCAACAACATATTGTAAAAACGCTAAAGCACATGGTATATACGGAGACCATCGCCCATGCTTATCTATTTTGTGGCACTCGCGGTACAGGTAAAACCACTTTAGCCAAAATACTCGCAAATGCTATCAATTGCCTCAATCCTCATGCAGGTAATCCATGTGGCGAGTGCGAAATATGCCGCAGTGTCCAAGATGGATCTTTGATGGATATCATGGAAATTGACGCGGCTTCTAACAATAGTGTAGATAATATTCGTCGCATCACCGATGAAGTATTATTTCTTCCAACTTTAACAAAATATAAAGTTTATATTATTGATGAAGTTCATATGTTATCCAGCGGTGCTTTTAATGCTTTGCTAAAAACATTGGAAGAGCCACCTGCCCATGCTGTTTTCATTTTGGCAACCACCGAAGCTCATCGCATTCCAGCGACAATCACCTCTCGCTGTCAACGCTTTGATTTTCGCCGCATTAGTCAGACAGCTATGGTCGAAAGACTTCGAGAAATCGCTGTGACAGAAGGAATTGATATCGACGACAGCGCTTTATTGGAAATAGCGCGTCAATCCGACGGCGCTTTGCGAGATGCGATTAGCTTGATTGACCAATGTCATACAGGCATCGACGGTCACATCGATCGTCAAGCCGTGCGCAATTTAATTGGAGTTGTGGACTTGTCATTTATCGGCAACCTAGTGGCAGCCGTGCAAAATGTTAATACCGAGGGCATTTTGCAACAGATCGAAACTGTCGTTCGAGAAGGCAAAGACACGATGCGATTCACAGCGGATATCATTCAGTATTATCGCGATCTCATGGTATGTAAAGTCAGTCAACAGCCAGAACACCTTGTGGACGGAACGAGTACAGAATTAAAACAGATGATCAGTCTCGCAAAAATATATGAACAAAAGGAAATTGTGGCAATTATTAAACAGCTGTCTAAACTACTCAGTGATTTAAGATGGGTTTCTAATCCACGCATACTTCTGGAAGTAAATTTACTTAGTTTAGCAGGTACAATACGCGGGAAAGCTTCTGTACAATCAACTGAGCCAATGTTAATGGCGGAACCGACCCAAGGAGGAGTTGTACAGAAAACTCAAAGAATGCCTTCTGCAGCTCAGTCTCCCGATCAACCACAAAAAGCATCCGTTGTGGAGCAGACGACACAACCACAGAAGACACCTGTTGCAGAACAGATGCCGCAACCACAAAAGACACCTGTTGCAGAACAGATGCCGCAACCACAAAAGACACCTGTTGCAGAACAGATGCCGCAACCACAAAAGGCATCCATTGCGGAGCAGACGCTGCAACCACAGAAGCCCTTATTCCCGCAGACGCGAGAACATACGGCGACTGAAACCCATGCTGCATCCCAGCAGACATTAACTCCGCAGGACTCCCAAGTACAGCAGCCTCAAGTAATGTCAGCCCAAAAAGATCTAGATCGTAACACACCGCCCACACCAGAGGCTAACCGATCATCTCAACCTTTGGTTGGCTACGACGAACCCGTGGACGGACATTCTCCTCTTTGGATTAATACTTTGGAAATACTAAAAAATAATGACACATTTATCTATTGTTTTGCTGTAGCCGCCCTCGTCAGCGGCACCGGCAAAGAAATAACCTTAAGATTTAATAGCGCAGCACAACAGAATTATAGTATACTCACTGAACAGCGGGGAAATAGACCACTCAAAGAAGCCCTGCGACGAGCAAATAACGGGCATGCAGTTGCGGTTCAAATAGTCGCAAAGGACGTCCCAAATCAACAAAATTCAGAAAAAGGGGCGCCTGGCACAGAGTGGCAAGCAGAACTGCAAGCCAACCTCGCAGCGATCGGTTTAGAAATAGAAAGAGAGGACACATAATATGGCTAAAGGTAGACGTGGTGGATTTCCAGGTGGCAATCGTTTTGGCGGTGGAGGCGGTAACCTCAACCAATTGATGAAACAAGCACAAAAAATGCAGGAAGAAATGGCCAAGGCGCAGGAGGAAATAGCCAATCTCGAAGTAGAAGGCTCCTCTGGTGGGGGCATGGTTCAAGTCAAGATCAACGGTGATCACCGCATTATTGAACTAAACATTGAACCAGAAGCAGTTGATCCAGACGATGTGGACATGCTCGAAGATATGGTCATAGCCGCAATCAACGATGCGATGAATAAGTTGGACAAAGCCTCTGAGGAACGCATGGGCAGCGTAACAGGCGGCCTGCCAGGTATGCCTGGCATGGGATTTTAAATAGATATGGCAGACTTTGACACCCCTTATATTAATGAATTAATTAATCAATTTGGACAATTACCTGGAATCGGCAAAAAAACCGCTCAACGACTAGCATTTCACATTCTTTCCCAGCCTGAAGAGAAATCTCAAGGATTAGCGCGGGCCATTCTCAACGCCTGCGAAAATATCCATCTCTGCAACATCTGCTGCAACCTCTCTGATCGGGAAACTTGTGATATCTGCACCGATGAAAGTCGAGACCAAAGTGTAATTTGTGTCGTAGAAAGCCCTTTAGATGTGGCCGCTATGGAGCGAACCCGAGAATATCACGGTCTTTATCACGTTTTGCACGGTGCCATTTCGCCCATGCAAGACGTAGGACCGGAACAACTGCATTTACGGGAATTATTGACCCGTCTCCAAAAGAATCCCGAAATACAAGAAATCATACTGGCCAATAACGCCACAATTGAAGGGGAAGCAACAGCCACTTATATCGCTCGACTTCTCAAAGGTACCGGCATACGTACAACACGCATCGCCCAGGGATTGCCCATGGGCTCCAACATTGAATTTACGGATGAAGTCACCCTAGCTAAAGCCTTGTTAGGGCGTCAAACCATTTGAAAAATAACAATTTTTGCTTACATCTATTTGAGAAAATTAATCTTCATTAATTTTGTAATATTATGATAAACGGTTCATTATAATCTTATATTTTTGATGTGTATTATTACAAATTATTGATTATTTTAATGAATAGAATTCATAATTAGTATACTATAATGATGTAAACATTAGTTGTTATAAATAGCCTTTTTTTGGCAGAGAAAAGGAAAAGTAGAAAGGTTTTAAAATGAAAGAGTCCGCAAATAAGATGTTTCCACAGCCCTATTTTAATGATAAAATCATTCACTATCTCAACGATATCAATATACTCGTAAAAAAATATTTCATTCTTTTTATACACCTTACGGGTTAACATTTGTTCAAGTACCTGTCTTAATGGCACTGCGGAGAAATGGTAAAATGCGAGTTAGCGACTTAGGGGATTCTTTGGAAATTGGTTCAAGCAATATTACTCCGCTTTGTAAACGCTTAGAAAAATCAAATTTAGTAACAAGAACTCGTTCTGACGACGATCAACGCGTAGTATTCATTGAAATTACGGATCATGCCCTAAATATTTTAGATAAAATTGAAGAAGATTTTAATACGCGTATGTCTGAATCTTCTCGTCATGATCTGGATCAATCATCAAAGATAGAAAGTGGATTGGAAAACCTTTATACTTATCTTGTCGATCTTTATCATCAATCTATTGAAAATCATCACCCTCTGATCTGAATGAATTTACTAAAATATTTCTTAATCAAAAATTTAATTGAAGAGACCGATTAACTTGTTGGTCTCTTCCTTTAATTTTATTTTATTGTTTGGGAAAATATGCATGAAATTAAAATTGATAATAGGTGTGCTTCGATGACGAATCATTCTCATGGATGGAACAAACATAAAGTTCAAGTAAAACTTGGCCTCCTCCCCTGGGGGCGCATCATTTTCGCTCTTATTGCCATTGCTCTGCAGTTCGGCATTGTTTTATTTGCAGTTTTAAAAGTGTCTAGAGCTGTTCCTTATATTTATTTGATCTTTGGAGCAATCAGTCTAGTCTGCTCTATCCTGGTCTGGACCAGCGAAATCAATTATGCATATAAGGCGACCTGGATCATCACAATCCTCTTATTTCCTCTTTTTGGCGGTCTATTATTCGTGATTTCAACCCTACAAAAAGCAGGCACACTTAACTTTTCTAAATATACTGATACAGCCAACCAAATAAAAAAACAACTATTTAAAACATGCGCATCGGATAAAGAATTTAAATCCTTACAGGGATCATACTTGCGACAAATGAACCATATTCAAAACACCACGTTTTATCCCGCTTATAGTGATACTTCCACACTTTACTATCCTTCAGGAGAGGTTTTTTTTAAAGACCTCATCGCTGATTTGCGCAATGCAAAAGAATTTATTTTTATGGAATTTTTTATCATTTCTGACGGAGAACTCTGGCGTCTGGTATACGATATTTTAATCGAAAAAGCTGCAGCCGGTGTAGAAATTCGGTTAATGTATGATGAAATCGGTTCAATGTGGAAATTACCAAAACAGGATTTAACCGCCCTGCAAGAAGCGAACATAAAAATACATGTCTTTAATCCGATAAAATTGCTGATTTTGCCTTCTTTTTTATTTAATTGGCGTGACCACCGCAAGATGATTGTGATCGATGGTGATGTTTGTTACACAGGTGGCAGCAATCTTGCCGACGAATATGTCAACATCATCGAACGATTTGGTCATTGGAAAGATGCGGGTTTACGCCTGCACGGTTCGGCCACATGGAGCTTCACAGTCATGTTCTTGACATTATGGAATTACCTAGATCAACAGCTCACATCCTCTATTGAAGAATATTATAGCTACCGTCCCCGCCTGGACGCGACAACTAAAAATGAACAACATGGTATATTAATACCCTACGACGATGTGCCAGACGATGGTGTTGAGATTGCCGCAAATGTATACCGCAATATAATAAATCGTGCCAATCATTCCATCTATATCATGACACCGTACTTAGTTATGGACGAAACAATGAATCAAGCGCTGTATACCGCAGCGGAAAGTGGCGTAGATGTTAAAATAATCACCCCTCATCATCCCGATAAACCTTATGTTCACGCGGTAACTCGCTCCTATTATAAACAACTCATCCAACATGGTATTGAAATATACGAATACAAACCGGGATTTATTCATTCAAAAGTCATTCTAGTCGATGGTATCGCCGCCGTCGTTGGTACTGTTAACTTCGACTATCGTTCGTTATACTTGCATCTGGAGTGTGCGGTATGGATGTATGATACGGAATGCATCACCGCAATAAAAAGGGACTTTGAAGACACTTTGCCCATATGTCTTCCCATTACCAAAACCATCTGTGAGCAGTGGTCGATTTGGAAACGAGCCGGACAATGGTTTTTGCGCCTCTTCGCCCCTCTAATGTAATCTATCTAATATGATCAAAATGATTTTAGACATTCTCTAATTTTAAAAATCTAAGCATCATTCTCCCATTACTTGAAACACAATGTCCCTCACCCTATCCCGGGTATCACACTCAATTAAAGTCAAATTTTGCCACGGACCGATTGTAATGCGACCATCTATGAAAGGTATGGTAATAAATGGTGACAACAGGGCTGCCTTAATATGACTTGAACCGTTGTCATCATGCCATGTGTCGTGGTGACGATAATGGATCACTCTACCTGTTTCATCTTGATAAGGCGAGAACACGTCCAAAGCTTCCTTTAAATCATGGTGAACAATACCCGGTTCAAACTCCAGAGTCGTTAAACCTGCTACACCTCCCGTCGTAAAGCCTGTAATGATACCGTCCTTGATATTATATTTATCACAGGCTTCGCTAACCGCCTCTTGAAAGTCTTTGGTTACATCAATCATTCCCATGTGTCGCGTCGTGTGATACGTTTTCGTTTTACTATAAACAGCCATATTCACTCCTTATCATAAAATTGTCGCCAGATGTCTTATGACACGGCGACTTTGCTTTTTAAAAGTGTGTAAAATTGTCTCGTTTAATTATCACTTTTATATAATAATTTAACACATCCCTGTTTATAATAAAAATAGATCAATCTCTATCTTTTTCTTCAAATTTAATCTCTTCTAAATTGACACCATAATAACGTGCCACTTGAGCAACTTTGCCGATTGCGACACGAGATATATCTCGTTCCCAGGCATTATATGTTGTCGTGCTTATACCAAGATCCGAAGCAGCTTGTTTCTGAGTTACATTCTTACGCGCACGTAATTCTCTAAGTGAATATTTCATCCAGAGCAACCCTTCTATATACTATTTAAGATTGGGAAATTAACTATTCGTATATTGTTATATTTTTAGTCAAATAATTACTAATTATGTTACTTGAATTATTTTCAAGTGTCAATTAATTCAAGCCCTATTTACTTTAATTTAAGGTAACAAATTTATGTTTTGAAAATGTTTTTTCACTGGCTAAAAATGATATATTACAAATTTTAAAAAAATAAACGATTATAAATATGAATATCATTGTCAATCATTCATTCGTATATTATATTTATAAACATGAATTTTAGTATTATTTCATTGCAAATTAATCAAAAGATTTGTAAGATTAATCAACTTAACAAAAATTTTAAATCATTCAAGGATAAATCTATGTTTGGAAGAAACCTGCGCTACTTACGCCGTAAAGCTGAATTAAGCCAAGATACCTTGGCAGATCAATTAGGCTTTAAGTCCTTTACAACGATTCAAAAATGGGAAGATGGCACTTCAGAACCTAGCCTTAAAATTTGTGCAAAAATTGCAGCATTATTTAATGTCACAATTGACCAATTATATTATGATGACTTGTCTATAACATCTCCAGAAACTCAAGTTAGTTCGATCCAAAAAAGTCTCGCAGATGTAATTAGACCCTATTCCGAATCTTGGTTAGAAATAATTGAAGATCCTGCTAGGCGTAATCTTGTACGCATCGCTTTATTGATCCCTGCCAATCAAATCGAAAATGCGATAAAATTTTTAACTGAATTACCGACCCCCTAAAATTAACTAACTACAGTAAAATGGCGCTGTTTGAAAAAGAGCGTCAACGTTTTTAGAGAGTTTTTGTAAATTCATTCAATTCGTCAACGACCCCAGCCATATCTTGACGTATAAAAAGTGCAACGATATAGTCTCCAGCTTTTAATTCCAACGAACCAGTTGGTGTAATTTCTTTGCCAGAACGTCTCACGGCTACCAACATAAAATCAGTCGGCCAACAAACATCTGCAATTTTTCTCCCATCGACATAAGAATTATTTTCCACAGCAAATTCCATTAACATCCGTTCATTAGTATCATAAAGAGCTTCAGGTCCCGCTGACAAAGGCAACTGTTTTTCTAAGCTGATATAAATTGGCTCGGACTTGCATGCCTCCGCAACGATATATGCAACTAAGGAAACGATACCCAAAGGAAGCATATTAGCAAACGAACCTGTCATCTCGCTGACAAGCAATAGACCCGTCATCGGTGCCCGCACAATCGATGAAAAGTGTCCGGCCATGGCCATAAGTGAGAGTGTCAAAATATATTGGGTCTCAATCATACCAGCGTCTGCTAAAAGAAGACCTATGCCATGTCCGCACAAGGAACCGAGGACCAACATGGGGAAAAATATTCCTCCTGGCAATCCGCTACAGAAGCAAACTGTCAATAAAATAAGTTTGACAACAAATAACATCAGCAGATAGCCAAAGTTGTAACCACCTTCAACTGGTAAAAAAATTAAGTGCTCACCACTGCCAAACAAATCCGGTAAAATCAAACCGCAGATCGCCACAATTAAGAAAGGTATGATGCCTGTCAAAACCCAGTGCAACCGCAAGCGCTGATATATCTTTTTCCCCCACAAAATACAACGATTAAATAAAACACCACTAAAACCGGTGACAATACCGATTAACACGACTGTCAAATAGTGTTTAAGAGGCAAAGGGGCAACGTGATCAAAAAATAGAACCGGCTGATCACTCATTACAAGACCTGCTATAAAATTCGCCGAAAAGGCAGCGGTCATCGCGCTTATTAAAGCTCGTGGTGAAAAATGATGGTGCATCTCCTCCAACGCAAAAATTGCACCAGCGATAGGGGCATTAAATGCCGCAGCCAATCCTGCGCTGGCACCGCCAACGATCATGTAACGGCGCTCTGAGATGGGACGGCGCAACAAATCACTGCAGCCTTGACCTATAGAGGCGCCAATTTGAACAGAAGGACCTTCCCTCCCCAACGTCAAGCCACCGCCCAAAGTCAATAAGCCACCGATAAATTTAAAAGGCAATACGGACTGCCATTTGGATTGTAAATGACCGCCTAACTGAGCAGCAACCTGAGGTATGCCTGAACCAGAAATGAGTGGCGATAAGCGGTAACACAATCCGGCTAATACACCAAATATGAGCATAACGCCAACAAAAATAACTTTGTTCGCAAAAGATCCGGCTGCGATCCCCATTAGGGTAATAATTCTATCTGAAATGAACTGAATACCTAGACGATATAGCGTAACAATAATCCCGACGACAACACCGACCAGAGCTGCTTCCCAAAGCAAATTCAGATGTAAACGGCTGCGATTAGCAATTTCTTTAACTGTTTGTGACATGGCGCACCCCTTTTACCGAAATCAATGTAATAATAGTCTAATTATTGAACAAACAAATTGCAAAATTTTTTATTTTAGGTTATCATTACAGGCGCACTTGGAGAGATGGTCGAGCTGGTTGAAGGCACCGGTCTTGAAAACCGGCGAAGTGCAAGCTTCCGGGGGTTCGAATCCCCCTCTCTCCGCCAAAAACCTCTGTAACTCCCTAGTTGCAGGGGTTTTCATCTTTTCGTGGTAACGTTTTGGTAACAGAAAATAGAACTTTTTTATAAATCCATATTTAATTTATTTGTGTTTGTCGAAAAAGAGGGTGCAAATAGCTACTTGCACCAAATCCTTGCTGTAGAAAGTTCCACCACGGCGCGCGGCGGTGTGCTGACAACCTCTCCATTCGCACCGTAATATGTGTAAGTCTATAACCATCAAAACCGCAATTCAAAGAATAATTTTTTCCTAAAATTAATATTTGACACCCTCTATCTGTTTAAGACACCTCGACGTATATCAACCTATATCGACTTGTAAATGGAATCCGCTGCCGACAACGAAACCTCTCGAAAGTTCAGATTGCCTTAAATACTCTTTGCACAGAGAGCAATAGGACTTAACCAACTTCTATCGCTGCAAAATTTATAGCTGGACAGATTTATTTGAAAACTTCAGCAAGCTCACATTTTACTTTAATCAGAAATGCTTTTGTATGTAACTGTATGAAATCTTGAGGTCAGATTTTGTAGCAAACATTTAATTAAATTGTGATCTTATTAATTAAGTTATAATCTAATGAAGTGAACATAAAATTTAACTATGCAAATGTATGCAGATAGGGGCATATATTTGTTATAATGTTAAGTCAATCATGAATAATCTGATTTTTGGAAACAATGCAAAACAAAGTTAGCGTTTTGAGAGGAGTCAATATGAAAAGAATTTATAAGGAAGCTGAATGCAAAACAGGTGCTTTAGACGGCAAGACCATCGCCATCATAGGTTACGGCAGTCAGGGACACGCCCACGCCCGAAATTTACAAGACAGCGGACACAACGTCATCGTCGGCTTATACGAAGGCAGCTCATCTAAAGCAAAAGTCGAAGCTGCGGGTCTGAAAGTCCTCAACACTGACGAAGCTGCAAAAGCCGCCGACGTCATCATGATTCTTCTCCCTGATGAAAAACAGGCAGCTGTTTTCAACAACGACATCTTGCCTCATCTTGAAGAAGGCAATGCACTGGCCTTTGCCCACGGTTTCAACATTCACTACGGCACAATTACCCCCCCAGAGTTCATCGATGTCTTTATGATCGCCCCGAAAGGTCCCGGTCACACCGTCCGACACGAATATACGTTAGGTCGAGGCGTGCCTGCATTATTTGCAATCCAGCAAGACTACACAGGTTCAGCCCAAGATATCGCCTTTGCCTATGCTCAAGGTATCGGTTGTGCCCGTGCCGGTCTACTTGAGACGACCTTCCGCGAAGAAACCGAGACAGATCTATTCGGCGAACAAGCTGTTCTCTGCGGCGGTGTCTCCGAGCTGATGAAAGCCGGTTACGAAATCCTCGTCGAAGCAGGTTATGATCCTGAAAATGCCTACTACGAATGTATGCACGAGATGAAACTAATTGTCGATATGGTCTATCAAGGCGGTCTAAATCTCATGCGCTATTCCATCAGTAACACTGCGGAATATGGTGACTACTGTGTCGGCAAGCGCATTATCACCGAAGACACTAAGAATGCTATGCGCGAAGTCCTCGCCGAAATTCAAGACGGCACCTTCGCCCGCAACTGGGTCTTAGAAAACCAGTCCGGTCAACTAAATTTCAAGAGTCGTCGTCGCTTAGAACAACAACACGACATCGAAAAAGTTGGCGCTGAATTGCGTTCGCTGATGAGTTGGACCGACGATATTGAAGTGTAAGTGAACAATTGACAAAAATAAAGTATAATTACTAAGTGAATCCCCGTTCATTCGTATTAATTGATACCATGTGCGGGGATTCATCTAATGGGTGATAATAATATCAGAAATAAAAATAATGACGTGAGTATATACAACTGCGGAAGCACACAATAGCGGGAGGAGCTATAGCTATGCCGGCAAAAGACCAGGTTAATAAAAAAGTGATCATCCTGTATATAGTTGAGCGCGTCAAAGGAATCACCTGGAATCAATTGATTAATTTATGTATTAGTACTCTCTATATGGACTACTTTACGTTTTGTAAACTCGCCGAAGACCTACAATCTGATGCATTAATTCAGGTCGCCCGTCGTAAAGGGGAAAAAGATGTTGACAGCCAAGGTCATCCTCTGCAGCGATGTGATCTTACCCCTAAAGGGGAACAAATACTGGCAACCCTCAAATCAAATATTCCTCGCCCCGTTTTACGAAATCTCAACCGACTCACCGCCCCACTGATCGAAATTGATACTGAACAGGAAATTGCCGCTACTGTAGTACCAGATCTCAACGGTGGTTATCAAGTCAACTTGACTATGAGCGAAGGTAAGACGCAACTCGCGGCGATCCAAGTTGCCGTCCCCGGCGAAACAATTGCCAATCAGATTGCCAACAATTGGCAGCAGAACGCCCTTGCCCTTTATCCCCAAATTTTACGTCAACTGACCGAAATAAACGCGCCAAACCAGCTTCCACAACAATCGTCGGAAAAAGATATTTAAATATCTCATACATAAAGTAAATACCTATATAAAAAGGCACCCATTTCTGAGTGCCTTCTTATTATGATAATTAAAGTATGACTTAGTCTACTGGGCTGAAGTCATCTTTGGTTGCACCACACAGGGGGCATACCCAGTCTTCCGGTAAATCTGCAAAAGCTGTACCGGGTTCAACACCATTGTCTGTATCACCTTCGGCGGGATCATAGATGTAACCGCAAAGATCGCAAACATATTTCTGCATAAGTAATCCTCCTTAAAATGTTTACAGTAATAATAGAATTATAAAGCATTTTTAGTGTAGTTGCACCTCTTGAAAATTAAAGTAACACTTATGTTACATTAACGGTAGCGTGACAAATCAGCGAGGCAAGATAATTCCCTTTCCCTTCTCTGCTAGTTTTCTAGAATAACGATAAAGAACAAATCGGCGACCTACCACCGAGACAACCTCTGCACCCGCTGCGGCAGCTAAACGGCGAGCCGCATCTTTAGGATCCTCTTCACAGGTTTTAAGCATACTTACTTTAATTAACTCGTGTCCCGGCAACATTTCTTCGATGTGCTGCAGAGTTTCAGGCAGAACACCCTCCTTGCCTATAATTAATAATGGCTGGAGCGGTTGGGCAAGTTTGCGTAAATAAGCTCTCTGTTTACTTGTCAACATATGTACCTCTCATTTATACGGCAGCGACCGCATCTCTTATATTATGGTATAAATTCAAACTCTAGTTCTTCCATAACGACGGTATCACCTTCTTGGATATCTGCTTTTTCCAGGGCTTCTATGACATTATTTCGGCGCAACATTTTTTGGAAAAACTGCAATGACTCAGTGTCATCAAAATTAGTTGAAGCAACCAAATGGCGCGCCCACTCACCTTCTACATAGAAGAATTCATTCTCCCTGCGGATCGTGAATAACTCAACAGGCGCTTCATATACTTTATGGTCTTCATAGGACGGCACGCTAAGCACAGTGCGTGGCAATTGGGACAACTTTTCTGCAATCGCCTTTAATAGCTCGTCTGTTCCCTCATGGATGGGACCGCATATTTCGTATACGTCATAGCCCCTGCCTTCCATAACTTTCCGAAAGTGATCGATCTGTTCCGGAGTTGCTAAATCAATTTTGCTGGCTACGACGATTTGGGGTCGTTCGCTGAGGATAGGGTCATATAACTCGAGTTCGCGATTAATGTTGTCGAAGTCTTCAATAGGATTCCTACCTTCACTGCCAGCCACATCAACTAGATGCACCAACAACCGAGTTCTTTCCACATGCCGGAGAAAATCTCCACCCAGACCTGCGCCTTTGTGAGCATCGGGAATCAAACCAGGAATATCGGCCATAACAAAGTCTTGGTCACCCACCTTACAAATTCCCAAATTGGGCTTTAAGGTAGTAAAGTGATAGTCGGCAATCTTAGGACGCGCCCTACTGACTACGGATAGCAAAGTAGATTTACCCACATTGGGCATACCTAAAAGCCCAACATCAGCCAACAATTTAAGCTCTATCCGCAAATTAAAGTCCATACCAATGCGACCTGCCTTGGCAAAATTGGGTGCCTGTCGCACCGAAGTCGCAAAACGAGCATTCCCACGACCTCCGGCACCACCTTTTGCTATGACAACCTCTTCACCTGCCTCGTTTAAATCTGCTAGCAAGCGGTCGCTGTCTTTGTCAAAAAGCAATGTGCCGACAGGAACTCGAATCACAAGATTTTCGCCGGAACGACCAGTTTTTTTATTCTGTCCGCCAGATTCTCCATTTTCTGCCTTATATTTACGTTTATAGCGAAAGTCTTGTAGGCTCGCCATGTTGGGATCTGCGACAAAAATAACATCGCCGCCGCGACCGCCATCACCGCCGTCCGGACCGCCATTGGGGATATATTTGGCGCGATGAAAAGAGACATGACCGTCCCCACCTTTTCCAGCGCAGACATATATTTCTGCTACATCAATAAACATTCATTTCTCTTTCAAATTTTAACTAAAAAAGGGCTCAACGAATCCGCCGAACCCTTTTCTAAACTTACTTCGTTCCTGTACTTACGCCGGATAGACGCTCACTTTTTTACGTTTTCTATCAAGATGCTCAAACTTGACTTGACCATCGATCAGCGCATAAAGTGTATCGTCTTTACCTTTACCGACGTTGTTGCCTGGATGAATTTTGGTTCCGCGTTGGCGTACGAGGATATTGCCAGCCAATACGTATTGACCATCGCCTCGTTTGGTACCGAGTCTCTTTGCCTCGGAATCGCGTCCATTCTTTGTACTACCAACACCCATCTTATGGGCCAGAAGCTGCAAATTAACTTTAATCATGATTATGCACCTCCACCTAACGTGCTTTTACTACTTTAATATATTTGTAATCGTAACTGTCTGCAAGTTGTATACAACCGAGCTCAAATGTATCAAATAACAATTGGATGCCCTCTCGCTGTTTGTCTGTAAGCGCTTGTTCCAATACCTCGCAGTATATTTCCCCTTCTGCCAACACATAGTCGACCTCTACTTTAATTAGGTCGGTCAAGGCAGACAGTGTTGTCGTTGCCAACGCACTCACCGCGGCGCACATGATGTCTTGTCCCGGCTCTGCATAACCGGCGTGACCAGTTGAACTCAAGGCGTAGGGGAATCCATCGGGGTTGCGTTTGACTCTTACTGTAATCATCTACTGCTCTCGTCTTATGTCTGTGTCGTCAGGATGAAGCTCCTGCGAACATCTTGTGACGGTGACCTGTGCTATTGCCTCAAACAGTAATTACCCGATTGCAGTGATGCTGACGCGGGTGTAAGGCTGTCTGTGCCCCTGACGACGGCGATAGCCTTTTTTAGCTTTGTACTTGAAGATGCGAATCTTCTTACCGAGTCCATGTTTGACAATCTCGCCGGATACTTTTGCCTCGCCTACTGCGCTACCAAATTTTGTTTCTTCGCCATCTACAATGGCTAACACCTCGGTAAAATCAACGGTATCGCCAACTTCACCCTCTAGTTTCTCGACGAAAATCGTATCACCGACGGCAACTTTATACTGTTTGCCGCCTGTCTTAATTATTGCATACATAGTGTGTGTACCTCCTAAAAGTCTCGCTAGCCAAATGGGTTATCGGTGACGATATTATAGTGACCCATGCTAAGCGGCACCGAACAAGGATACCACGGGTATCCTTCTACGTCAAGTAAACTCCATCATACCCATGCAGTAATTACATAATCTGTATTTTTGATCAGTCAACTATATATGAGCACAATCAAATGATTTTGCAGTTTACCTCATTGCGACTAAATGTCCGCCACTCGGGAAGTAGCGGACATTTATGGGGTTTCTATAGTCTGAGTGTTTTGTGGGAACACATCAACATGAGTTAATTTAAATTACATTTTCTGACGCCACACATATTTTGTATGAAGCAGTTTTTTGGTCTTCTCACTGTGAGGCGCACCGAGAAATTCTTCGTACAATTTAATGACTTGAGGATTTTTGTGGGACTGACGGATTTTTTTATGCCGATCAGATTCATAAATCGCTTCCATCCGTTTTCTAATAATGGAATCATCACCGTGGTGATAAGGCTGACCGCCTCCAGCAATGCAGCCGCCAGGACATGCCATAATCTCTATAGCGGTATAGTTTGCTTCGCCAGAGCGAATGCGGCGCAACACCTCCCTAGCGTTACCTAAGCCGTTGGCACAGGCGATTTTATGTTTAACGCCATTAATTTCCACTGTCGCCTCTTTGATACCCGAAAGACCTCGCAGCTCATGGAAGTCAATTTTTTCAAGAGGTTTCCCTGTCAACCATTCATAGGCGGTGCGAAGGGCAGCTTCAATGACGCCGCCCGTTGATCCAAAAATATCTCCCGCACCGGATGCCACACCCATCAATTCGTCAAACTCCTCTTCCGGCAAGTTAGCAAAATCCAGACCCAAGTCCTTCAACATTCGTCCAAGCTCGCGGGTCGTAATAACGATATCCACATCACTATAATCACCTTGACCGAGTTCGGGGCGTTTTGATTCATATTTTTTTGCCACACATGGCATGACTGAAACAACTACAATATCTTCTGGTTTAGCACCAATTTTATCAGCGAGATAGGTCTTGGCTAAAGAACCGAAAATCTCGTGGGGTGACTTAGCCGAAGATGGTATATCTAGCATGTCACCAAACTGATGTTCAATAAATTTAACCCAGCTAGGACAACAACTAGTCAAGATCGGCAGACGACCTTCGCCGTTGATGCGATCTACTAATTCAGCGGCTTCCTCCATCACTGTCACGTCGGCGGCGAAATTAGTATCATAGACTTTGTCAAATCCCATTCGGCGAAGAGCTGTTACCATCTTGCCAGTGACATTGGTGCCAGGTTCCATGCCGAATACTTCGCCTAGGGCGACGCGCACCGCTGGAGCCGTCTGAACTACAACAATTTTGTCACTGTCTAATGCTTCCCAGACCTGACTGATGTTGTCCACTTCTGTCAATGCAGCCGTCGGACAAACGGCCACGCACTGACCACAGAACGTACAAGTGGTCTCATGCATAGGCATACCGAATAAGGTGCCAACGACGGTGTCAAACCCTCGACCTATATCTGTAAGAGCGCCAACGGTCTGGACATCATTACACATAGTTTCACAGCGCTTACAAAGTACACATTTGTCCATATTGCGGACAAGCGAAAATGAACTTGTATCCATTTCATGGTGACTGCGATAACCGGGGTAGTCAATGCGCGTGACGCCGATTTCGGCAGCTAAGGCCTGTAGGTCACAGTTACCATTTTTACTGCAAATTAAACAGTCCGTTGGATGGTTGGAGAGCAGCAGTTCCACCATTAGACGGCGAGTACGAATGACCTTGATCGTGTCGGTACGGATGCGCATGCCATTGCGGCAACGGGTGGAGCAGGCTGCCAACATCTTGTCCCAACCTTCTTCTTCTACCATACACACGCGACAAGATGAGGTCTGGTTGACAAATTTCATATTATGCAAGTCTAAATGGCACAGAGTCGGAATTTTTATATTGAGTTTTTTCGCTGCATCGAGGATTGTCGTACCTGACGGCACCGTTACTTCTTGATCGTTAATGGTGAGGGTGACTGTTTCAGGTGATTTCATCTGTTACCTCTTTTCTATTGCGTGAACTGGGCAGGCCGCTTCACAGGCTCCGCACTTAATACAGGCATCGTGGTCAATAACATGTTTTTCTTTGATTTCGCCAGTGATACAGGAAACCGGACAATTGCGCTTACACTTTCCACAGCCAATACAGCTGTCAAGAATAATGTACTGCGCAAGACCTTTACAGACATGAGCTGGACAGATTTTTTCTTTCACGTGGGCTTCATATTCATTGGCAAAATACTTCATGGTCGAGAGTACCGGATTAGGCGCGCTTTGTCCCAAACCGCATAACGAAGTGTCACGTACAGTTTCACAAATCAACTTTAGGTAGCGTAAATCTCTTGGTTCTCCCATGCCGGCGATGATACGTTCCAACATTTCTAAAATACGCTTATTTCCTATGCGACAGGGCGTACATTTGCCACACGACTCGTCCACTGTAAACTCCATAAAGAAACGAGCAATGTCCACCATACAGTCGTCATTGTCCATGATGACCATGCCGCCTGAACCCATAATGGAGCCAATAGCAGCAAGACTTTCGAAGTCCAGTGTTGTGTCAATCAAACTTGTAGGAATACAGCCTCCCGAAGGTCCGCCGGTTTGGACTGCCTTTAATTCTTTGCCGTCTTTACAACCGCCGCCGATATCATAGACAACTTCCCGCAGAGGAGTACCCATAGGCACTTCGACCAGACCCGCATTGGCAACTTTACCAACCAGAGCGAATACCTTCGTACCCGGGGATTTCTCTGTGCCAATCGAACGGAACCACTTGGCCCCCTTCAACATAATCATATGGACGTTGGCTAGAGTTTCTACATTATTGATGATCGTGGGATAACCAAACAAACCTTTATGAGCGGTGCGATATTTTTTGACTCGGGGAAGACCACGACGACCTTCGATAGATTCCATCATCGCCGTACCTTCACCACAGACGAATGCACCTGCGCCTAAACGAAGTTCTATATGAAAACTGAAATCGCTGCCCATAATATTTTTGCCTAGTAGACCGCGTTCTTCGGCCTGGGCAATGGCAATTTTGAGACGTTTGACAGCTACTGGATACTCGGCGCGCACATAAATATAACCAAAGTCAGCACCAACCGCATAACCAGCTATAGCCATACCTTCTAAAACACAGTGAGGATCCGTTTCGAGAATGTTGCGATCCATATAGGCGCCGGGATCCCCTTCATCGGCGTTGCAGATGATAAATTTGTGTTCAGCATCATGTTTCAAGGCCTCTGCCCACTTGCGCCCAGTGGGAAAGCCAGCGCCGCCACGACCGCGCAGAAGAGACTCACTTATTTCGGCAACCACATCGGCTTGGGGAATTTGATTTTCAAGCAGATCGGCTAGTGCTTTGTAGCCATCCAAAGCGATGTAATCTTCGATTTTCAAGGGATCTATGATGCCACTGTTGCGCAGGGCAATGCGATATTGTTTGGCATAAAAGGAATCGGTCAGACGATAACCTAGTTCAGAAACTTCCACATCCTCTCGAACCGCCATGCGTTTGTCAAATTCTTGTCTGTACTCCGTCTGCCAAGAGCGCAATTGATTATACATGGGCTGCCTCCTTGCGATAGTGTTCTATAATATCCGGCACTTGCTCCGGCGTTACCTGTGGCCAGACATCCTCATTAACAATGACGATGGGGGCGTTGCTGCAGTCACCCAGACATCTCGTTGGCACAATCGTAAACAAACCATCTTCAGTGGTATCGTTGCCTTTAATCTGCAACTGTTCCTCAAATGTCTCCAATATTTTTTGCGCACCTTTGACATAACAAGCTGTGCCTAGACAAATACTGATGCCATAAACACCTTTCGGTTTTTCGGTAAAATACGAATAAAATGTCAATACACCATAGACCTTGGAAGTCGGTATATCCAGCATTTCACCAATTAAAAGCTGTGCCGTCCGGGGTACATAACCGAATAAATCTTGTGTTCGATGCATAACATCGATGAGGGATGATTCTCGACGTGGTTTTGTCTTGATGTAGGCGACAAGTTCCTTATAGTGTTCAGCTTCTGATCCTTCCTGCGGTAACGGTGTCCGCGGATCTTTGTAAACGTCCGACATGTGTCTCTCTCCTTTGCCTGGATTCCTAATGATGTCGATATCTATTTTTGTCTGTTGGCAAGCCTTTATTTGAACCAATAAAAGGCTTCATCGTCCTGCTGATTCACAAACCACCTCTAAAAAGCAAGGACGTTTTTTCCCAAAAGACTAAAACGAGCAGCAAAATCACCGCTTTTCGAAAATATTTATACAATAATACGAACTTTCGTCAACTATCTCCAATCGCGAGAAGATCAGACATCGATATTTCTATATTATTTTGATGGGTTGATTTTTTTATTATTTTAAGGTTTAAAATGACACTTCCGTCGCAAAGGCAAAACTAACTCATATACCATCTTTTTAAAATTAATTTAAATGGATCAAAATTAAATAAAATCATTCAATTTTCAAATGAAAAAATCTAAAAATACACCGGAAGCATGGAACAAAACGATCAACATATGATCATCAGATATATCAACTTAAAATATCAATCATACATTAAATAGCATAGTGTTATTTATTGCAGTCGATTTTTCTCCACTTAAAAATTAGGTATAACAGAGAAACAAATGATAACTGCTAACATTTTTATACTTAGAACAAGCCTAGTTCCATGGTTAGGATGAAAGTATTTTTTAAATTTCAATATTTTTAAACTTTACCTCACTAAACAAATTAGTATTTGACAACTGCATCATTTTCGGCAATGATAAAAGCATATTGAAAGTATCTTTACAGCATGAAGGGAAACCGTAAAACGGTGCAGCCCCCGCTACTGTAGTATATCTTGGTGATCTGGATACCACTGGAGACATCTGGGAAGGTAGATTGCCTTATATATATGAGCCAGGAGATCTTCGTAGAGATATTGAGTATGGCATTCGGAGGGAATGGCGTCATTTTTTGTTGCTTAATTACGAAGCTTTCTTCTATATAGAGCGTCAATGTGCCGTTTCCAACATATATTGGACCAACCAGTTTGCGCCTGTGAGCAGCAAACTCATCGATAAACCGGCTCCTGACGGTCTCTTTTCAACTTCTCCTTCATGATGTTGTCCACTTTGCGTTACCTTACCCCAGCATAGATTAATTCTCGCAAACGGACGTTTCAGCCAGGAGTCGGATTATGGATGAAAACTATCATCCGATATTTTGTCCAATGCATTTACGGATTTAAATTGAAACAGGTATTGGAACTTTAGGTGTATTTTTTACTAATTAGAAAGAATATACCAAAATTGTAGAGGGAGAAAAAATTGAAGACTTTTAAACGTTCCCAAATTAAACGTTCACTTATTGCGCTATTGTTGCTTCTAACTCTAGTGCTAACCAGTTGCGGACAAAGTTCTACAGATCAACGCAATGATGTGAACGAAACCGAGACCACCGTCGCGACCGAAGTCGCTGACACAACTGAAGGCGTAGAATCCGAGACAGCCGATACAAAACTTGAAGCTGAAGTAGCTCCAACCGACGGTCTGCAAGAGAAAGAAGTTATTTTAGTTGCCCACCGTGATCTTACCCCTGGTGAGAAAGACGGTTATTATTGCAGCCTTATATTAGAAGTATGGGAACCACTAGTCCGACTAGGTGATGACGGCAAGCCCGAACCCTGCCTTGCAGAATCTTGGGAAATGTCTGAAGACGGTACCGAGTGGCTCATTCATCTTAAAGAAGGAGTAAAATTCCACGATGGCGAACCATTTAACGCTGATGCGGTTGTAGCAAATATAAATCGAGTCGTGGATCATGGACCTAAAAAGTCTCCTTTCTATACCTTGGATGGAGCTAAAACCTATCCCAATCTGACGGAAGCGGTGAGCGAAGACGAATACACTGTCAAGTTAGTCTTTTCAACGCCGTCTCCTACGGCAATTCAACGTCTTACCAACTTCGGCAGTCCTATGGTAAGCCCCGCTTGTATTGATGAGAACGGTGACTTTTCCACATTTGTTCAGGGCACCGGTCCTTTCAAAATAATCGAACATGTACCAGACCAGTACACCAGACTAGAAGCTTTCACTGATTATTACGGTGAATTAGCTAAAATTAAAAATGTCAAAATTTTGGTCATGCCTAGCCCCGACACCCGTGCAGCAGCTTTGCGCTCTGGTGAAATAGTTGGCGTCCTAGACATCGGTGCCATTCTTGCCTCCCAGGCACACGAAATGTCCAAGGAAGATGATTTTGTAGTGAGCTCTAAACCTTCGACGATCACACATTTCTTACAAATCAACCAGGCGCGACCTATGCTCGACAACCCCCAGTTGATCGAGGCCATTTCCCTGGCGATCGATCGCAACCTGCTCGTCGATGAATTCTTTTACGGTTACGCTTTGGCTTCAGCCAACCCATTAAACGCTAGTGAAGACGGCTATATTCAAGACGAAGTAATTTATGATCCCGAAAAAGCAGCAGAACTAGCTCACGAGGTTCTCGGCGATGAGCGTCTAAGTGTCCAACTCTTAGTTCCTCAATATGGCATCGATCGCTATCCCTACAAAGAGCAAGCTGAATATGTCCAAGCTTGTCTAAAGGAGATCGGCATTGATGTAGAAATTGTTATTCTAGAGGGCAGTGAACAAATGAAATTGCGAAATGAAGGTAACTTTGATATGGCCTTCCACACCCAAGGCATGCCCGACGGCAACCCTGTCACTATGCTAAACGTCTTCATGGGTCCGGACAATAAAGGTAATTATCACAACGACCAAGCCCTAGCACTTCTTGAAGCCGCTTCCAGCGAACTTGATTACGACAAGCGCATGGATCTCCTTAAAGAACTTCAGGAATTGGCTTTGGAAACCCGTCCCACATTGCCCCTTTATCACGACCACTATCTAATTGTCCACCACAAGGATTTGGCCGAGTACAATGCCACATCTTATGGCGTCACTCTTTCAAAGATGTATTGGGTAAACCCTAAATAATTCATCAGATTATGTCTTCTATAACAAAAGTTATTTTAAATCACGTATTACGCGGACTCTTAATCTTAATTGGTGTTACCATGCTTAGCTTTCTCCTGGGGCAACTTGCCCCAGGAGATGCTGCTTATGCGGCACTTGGCTCTGATGCCGCAGACGCTCCGACCGAAGAGGAATTAGAGGCTGTTCGGGAGGAATTAGGACTCAACGATCCGCTGCATCAGCAGTATACCAAGTGGTTTAAATCTGTCTTAAAGGGTAACTTTGGCACTTCCTTTATGACCAGTCGTTCAATCAAATAAGAACTCGTTCGACGAATACCGGTAACTTTAAAACTCTCTGGTTTTGCATTTGTATTGTTATTATTTTCGTTGCCCCTAGGATTTATGCTGGCACTTCATAAAGACAGCATATTCGACCGCCTTTTTTTGTGGTTCAGCAGTATTTTCTCGGCTATTCCTGGCTTCCTGGTAGCCATCGCCTTAATGTTGCTTTTTGCCCAAACTTTGCGCTTGCTACCTACCAGTGGAATGAACGGATTTAAGTCATTGATCCTCCCCGCAGTTTCTATTTCTCTTAGTTCGACTATGATGATCACCCGAATGTTGCGAGCCGATCTCTTGGAGAGATTTAATAGCCCTTACTTTGAAATGGCTCGGTCAAAGGGATTTTCCTTTCGCTTCGCCACATTCAAACATTTGTTGCCCCACAGTTGCAGCGCCATATTACCATTTTGGTCAAATTATTTGCTAGGCATTCTTGGCGGTTCCACCGTAGCCGAGTCTATCTTTGCCTTGCCTGGTATGGGAGAATGGATTCTAAAGTCCATTCACTCCCACGATTATCCAGCTATTCAAGCTTATGTATTAGTAATGGGATTATTTTGTTGGGTCATCTTTATTGTTACAGATATCATTCAATTAGCTCTACAACCTCAATTGCGCAGGAGTTAGGGGGATAGAATGAAGAAGATTAGTACAAAGGCTTCAATTTATTTTTTGATAGCAGTCATCGCAATTATAATCGTTATCAATATTTTTGCACCCTTAATTGCTCCTTATGATCCCACCGCTACTCAAATGACGCTGCGCAATGAATTGCCGAGTAGTGTCCATTGGTTCGGTACCGATGGTTTAGGCAGAGATGTATTGTCACGAGTTATTTATGGCGGCAGAGGATCTTTGTTTATCAGTTTCTTCGCCACATGTCTATCAATGCTTATCGGTATATTTATTGGTGGTTTAGCGGGGTGGTATGACAATTGGGTGGATCACTCACTGCAAGTACTAATGAGTCTTTTCCAAAGTCTGCCAGGATTAAGTATTTCTATAGCTGTTGTAGGCGTCCTGGGCCCCAGCAACTATTCTATTCTAATAGCTTTAACCTTAACAGGATGGTCAGGCGTGGCTCGTATTGTACGCAGCCAAGTGCGCGAAATCAAACACAAACAATATATAGAATCGGCACGAACTTATCTGCCCAGTGTATTTTATTTGTTGTTCCACCATGTACTGTCTGCCCTGTGGCCGACTTTGGCGGTACTCACCGCTCAGCGCATGGGTCGCATGATGCTCAGCATCTCGGCACTGAGTTTTATTGGGGTAGGTCTGCAGCCCCCAACGCCAGATTGGGGCGTCATGATCCAAGATGCTAAAACTTATGTCATCCAACAACCCTGGGCTCTAATAGCTCCCGCCGTCATGATTTGTATTGCAGCATTTTGTCTAACTCGCCTTGGCGAACGACTACGAGATTATAGAGATGCTCAAATGCGTACCATGGAGAATATGTAATGAGCCATTTGCTATCAATTAAGGATCTGGAAGTAACTTTCCGAACTGCCGAAGGAACAGGCTATGCTGTGACTGATGTATCCGCTGACCTCAAACCTCACCAAATTACGACCATACTTGGGGAATCGGGCAGTGGTAAATCTGTCCTAGGAAGCGCCATCGTACAGCTACTAGCCCCCAACGCCTCAGCCAAAGGAAGTATTCGTTTCCAAGACCGAGAACTGACCACCCTATCGGCAAAAGAAATGGATCGCATTAGAGGTACAGAAATAGGTTGGGTTGCTCAAAATCCCCAATCTGCTTTAAATTCAGTATTTCAAATTGGCACTCTTATCGCCGAAGGTCCTATTCACCACAAATACATTACAAAAAATGAAAAACCAACCTTCGTAAGAAAAATATTAACTAGCCTAAGACTGCCTGAAAAATTGGACAAACAATATTCTTTTGAACTGAGCGGAGGCATGGCTCAACGAGTTCTTATCGCTTCAGGCAGTGGCATGGTGCCTCCTCTGCTGATCCTAGATGAACCGACCAAAGGTCTCGACGACAATAATGTAGCAGCCGTGAAGAGAATCATAGAAGATTTGGCAGCGAGAGGGTCTACTCCCTTGGTCATTACTCACGACGTAGATTTAGCTGAAGAACTGGCCGATGAAATCTGGATATTCTATGGCTCTCAACTAGTAGAACAAGCCCCTAAAGAAGCCTTTTTTAAACAACCATTACATCCCTATTCTAAAGGTTTGATTGATGCTACACCCAAACGGGGACTCGTACCCATTCCAGGAGAATCTCCTGCATTCAACACTAGACCCGTTCGTTGCACATACTATCCACGCTGTCCCGCCGCCCTTGAAATCTGCCGCAACCAAGCCTGCCCAACGGTCACATTGGACAATCGGAGGGTTAAATGTCTCAGATATTAATTAAATATGATCGCGTAAGCAAAAGTTTTGGTAGTCCTTATCGCAGTCGCAAGATACCTGTATTTCATGACCTTTCTTTGACCATCGGAACCAATGAACGCATCGGCATTCTAGGTCCCAGTGGCTGTGGCAAATCCACCTTATTGCGTATGCTTTTAGGATTGATTCCCTTTGAAGGCGGAAAGATATTTTTTCGTCAACAAGACATTAAAAAGATGACAAAAGTTGAACGCAAGCAGTTTCATCAAGATGTTCAGGTTGTTCTACAAGATCCTTTGAATGCCTTTAACCCTGTCTGGCGAATGCAGCGTTCTCTGTTAGAACCATTTGTTTTATTTCCCAGCTTAAAAAATCTATTACAACCGGAAAACCTAATCAAAACACAATTAAATGCTGTTGGATTAGAACCCGCCTTGTTGAATCGTTATCCTCATCAATTGAGTGGCGGGCAACTGCAACGTCTTGCCTTGGCAAGAGCTCTATTAGTTGATCCCGTCTGTCTTTTTTTAGATGAAGCCACTTCTATGTTGGATGTATCTATCCAAGCTCAAATTATGCAACTAATCAAAGAACGTCAAAAATCAAAAAATATGAGTGTAGTGATTATTTCCCACGACCGGGAACTTATAAAACATATGTGTCAAAGGATATATGCCTTTAAAGATGAAAAGTTTGGCGAAATTAAACCTTCGGAACTTTGAAAGTTTCCATATTGAATAGCTAATCAACTACTTATAGCAAAAGTTCGTAGCACTTTAGTGGGTCATATCTTTGTGTTTACTGACCGTAGCTTTTAAATTTCTCAATTATACGATTCATCTCTGCATCTTCAATAACTATAGGTTGACCTGCAGAACGGGCAATGAGCTGCAGACGACTGCAGTACTCTACCTGCTCCAGGACGGCAAATGCATGCTCAAGGGATGAACCCACAGCATTGACCCCGTGGTTCGCGAGTAATACAGCGTTCTTCATTCCCATAGCCTTGACAGCATTGACGGCTAGCTCCAGAGTGCCAAAAGTAGCGTACTCGGCAATCGGCACATTTTTCCCCGCTAAAGCCACCATATAATGAGTAGCTGTCAGGGGTTCTCGCAAAAGAGATAAAGCCGTGGCATAGACAGTGTGTCCGTGAATCACAGCTTTTACATCTTGACGATACTTATATACTTCAACGTGCATATGCCATTCACTGGTAGGTTTCAATTCACCGGCTATTATTTTTCCGGTTAAATCTATGCCTACTAAATCCACAAGTTCAATCGAATAAAAGTCGTAACCTGTGGGGGTAATCCAAACAACATCATTGGATTGATCGTAGAAACTGATATTGCCGCCCGTACCACTGGTCAAATTTCGATCAACCATACGTCTGCCAATCTCTATTAATTTTTGTTTTCTTTTTTCCATATTAATTTTAATTAATTCATGATCATTCTAAATTCTGGGCTGTGTATTGCAATCTATGAATTATTACCTTAACTTAACATAATGCGTTTTAATGTTTCTGAAAACGGTGGTCGGATAATGCCCTTTTCCGTGACAATGGCTGTTATATAACGGGCAGGGGTCACATCAAAAGCCGGATTATATACTTTAACGTCTGGTGGCGCTACAGCAGTGTCATTGACTTTGCGAATCTCCTCACCGCTCCGTTCTTCGATAGGAATATCAATACCAGTGGGACAGTTCATATCAATCGTCGGTGTTGGCGTAGCAATATAAACAGGTATATTAAAATGATTGGCCAATAGACTGACACCTAAAGTTCCGATTTTGTTGGCCACATCGCCGTTGGCAGCGACGCGATCACAGCCTACTACAACTGCATCAATTTTCCCCTGTGCCATCACAAGAGCGGCCATATTATCTGTAATTAGAGTGACATCCACCCCACTTTCACTAAGCTCAAAAGCAGTCAGTCGTGCCCCTTGTAAACGAGGACGAGTTTCATCTGCATAAGCTTTTAGAGAAATGCCCTGTTCTTGAGCGACATAAAATACCGATAGAGCCGTACCATATCCCGCCGTTGCCAATGAACCGGCGTTGCAGTGGGTCAAAATAGTATCGCCGTCACTCACCAAACTAAGTAAATTCAATCCAATCTGTCGATTAATTTGGATGTCTTCTTCATGGATACATATAGCCTCATCTTCGAGAATGGATAAAATTGTATCTATATTGGCTTGTTTATTATTCATAATGGTGGTTTCTGCCTTTTCAAGCATACGATCCACTGCCCAAGCCAAATTGACAGCTGTCGGTCTAGCAGTCTTTAAATATTCGCCCTGACGCCGTAAATTTTTTAGAAAGTTTTCTTTTTGGGTCGACTTTTGATTGCGGGCAGCGAGTACCATGCCGTAACCTGCAGCCACACCAATGGCAGGAGCGCCCCGCACGATCATCGTGCGTATGCTGTTGAATACACCTTCCACAGTTTTATCTTCGTGATAAACAACTTCTGTCGGAAGACGATTTTGATCTAATAATTTAAGTGTATGATTTTGCCAAATCAATGTTTCTAAACGATTCATAAAAATATCCTTTGATCATACAACCTTCTCGTGAAACACCTACTGTTCAGCTGCTGTACCTTATTCACGTTGTTTGCCACTCTCTTGATCGCGCTCATCACGGTGCTCAGGACCTAAACCTTGTCCAGCGCCACGACTTTGACCAGCTACGCGACCTTGACCGGCTCCACGCCCCCTCCTCAAGCCACGACCTTTACCAGGACCTCTGCCTAAACCACTGCCCTGACCACGTCGATAACAACCTCGTTCATCAAAGCAACCGTCACTGGTGCCGTCACACAGTTGATATTCACCTCCATCGATCACCAGAACCCGGGTCTCTACCAAAGAGGCAGCTAGTTTATAACGAGCTTTAGCATAAATTCCCTGTACAGTTGTACGAGCAACTCCCATCTGTCGGGCACATTCTGCCTGGGTAAAACCTTCTAAATCAATCAGTCTAATTGTTTCATATTCATCAACGGTCATCCTGATCGGATCCAACTGTTCAGACTCGACGCGATCAAGGGGACCATATCGTTTCGTATCCGGTAGGCAACACACTCTACGCCATTTCATAGGTCTCGCCACCGTTCTCACCTCCAATTTTAAAAATAACTGGAGCGTATTCCAGTTATTTTTCTTGATACCTATAATGTATCAATCTTAGATTTGTCTTTCTAGTCACTGGATCTAGACCTCACATAAAAGATCTTAGATAACAGACAAGTATAGAGAAATACAATATACGAAATATATCGATAAAAAATGCATCTCCACGGTGGGATTCATGGTCCAACCTGTGGAGATGCACGTGAATATTTTTATTATTCAATTTTCCTGAACACTGTGATTGTTCACCTGTCGCCTCTCCGTCGTTTGAGAATGACAAGCAATACACCCGCCACGATGAGTATGCCTAACCCAATAAATATACCGGTTGCCTGTTCACCCGTACGCGGGATCCAAGAGGTCTTCTGACTGGGATCTTTTGGCGTCTTCGGGTACTTCGGATCTTTCGGATTCTTGGGATATTTCGGATCTTTGGGATCCGTCGGTTTACTCGGCTCGGGTTCTTCATATGTGTTGACAAAGACGGCCGTCTCCACAGCCTCACCTGTGTCTGTCTCGTAGTGTACAACGGTGGTAACCTCATGGTCTTCCACTTCTTCTACGGTCACACGAACCAAATAGACCGTCGTGTCGTAGTCCAAGTTGGCTTCCCTATCTTCGGGCACCACTTCTCTCACTTCGTACAGATAAGTCTTACCTATATCCTGCACGTCAAAACGAATTGGATCAAATGTCACGTTGCCGTCTGCGTCATTGGTCTTGGTCTGCAAG